>NZ_MKMC01000044.1:0-10494 GCF_001856095.1 Methylomonas sp. LWB | reverse complement strand
AGCATGGACGCCGTCCAAAAAGCCAACTCCGGCCACCCTGGTGCGCCGATGGGCATGGCCGACATCGCTGAAGTATTGTGGAACGATTTTCTGAGCCACAACCCCACCAACCCCAAATGGCCGAATCGCGACCGCTTTGTCCTGTCCAACGGTCACGGCTCCATGCTGATTTACTCGCTGTTGCACCTGAGCGGCTATAACCTGCCGATCGACCAGTTGAAACAGTTCCGGCAACTGCACTCCAAAACGCCGGGTCACCCGGAATACGGCTACACCGACGGCGTCGAAACCACCACCGGCCCCTTGGGCCAAGGCATCACCAATGCCGTCGGTTTCGCCATCGCCGAACGCGCGCTGGCCGGTCAATTCAACCGTCCCGGCCACGACATCGTCGACCACCACACCTACGTGTTCCTGGGCGACGGCTGCTTGATGGAAGGCATTTCCCACGAAGCCTGCTCGCTGGCCGGCTCCATGGGCCTGGGTAAACTGATCGCCATCTACGACGACAACAACATCTCCATCGACGGCGAAGTGCGCGGCCACGGCGACGTCCACGGCTGGTTCCTGGACGACACCCCGAAACGCTTCGAAGCCTACGGCTGGCACGTCATCCCCAAAGTCGACGGCCACGACCCGGAAGCCGTGAAGAAAGCCATCGAGGCCGCCAAAAGCGTCACCGATAAGCCCTCCATCCTCTGCTGCCAAACCATCATCGGTTTCGGCTCGCCGAACAAACAAGGCAAGGAAGAATGCCACGGAGCCGCCCTCGGTGAAGCCGAAGTCGCCGCCACCCGCGAAAAACTCGGTTGGCCGCACGCCCCGTTCGAAATCCCCGCCGACATCTACGCCGGATGGGACGCCAAAGCCAAGGGCGCCGAACGCGAAGCCGCCTGGAACGCCCAATTCGCCGCCTACCAAGCCGCGCATCCGGCCCTGGCCGCCGAATTCGAACGCCGCGTGGTCAAAGGCCAACTGCCCGGCGACTGGAGCGAAAAAGCCAATGCCTTCATCGCCGACGTCAATGCCAAAGCCGAAACCATCGCCAGCCGCAAAGCCTCGCAAAATACCCTGAACGGCTTCGGCCCGCTGTTGCCCGAACTCTTGGGCGGCTCCGCCGACCTGGCCGGTTCCAACCTGACCCTGTGGAAAGGCTGCAAAGACATCAACGCCAGCGGATACGACGGCAACTACGCCTACTACGGCGTCCGCGAATTCGGCATGAGCGCCATCATGAACGGCATCGCCCTGCACGGCGGCTTCAAGCCCTACGGCGCCACCTTCCTGATGTTCAGCGAATACGCCCGCAACGCGTTGCGGATGGCCGCACTGATGAAAGCGCCGACCATCTTCGTCTACACCCACGACTCCATCGGTCTGGGCGAAGACGGCCCGACCCACCAACCGATCGAACAAACCGCCACGCTGCGCATGATCCCCAACATGCAAGTCTGGCGTCCGTGCGACGCGGTGGAATCGGCGGTCAGCTGGAAAGCCGCGATCGAACGCACCGACGGCCCGAGCACCCTGATCTTCTCCCGGCAAAACCTGCCGCACATGCCGCGCAGCCAAGCCCAGATCGACGCGATCGCCAAAGGCGGCTACATCCTGAGCGGCGAAGGCAATCCGGACGCCATCATCATCGCCACCGGCTCCGAAGTCGAACTGGCGGCGAAAGCGGCCGAAGCGTTGAGCGCCAAAGGCAAAAACATCCGCGTGGTGTCCATGCCGTCGACCAACGTGTTCGAAGCGCAAGATCAGGCGTACAAAGACAGCGTACTGCCGCCGAGCGTGACCGCGCGCGTGGTAGTCGAAGCCGGCGTGACCGACAGCTGGTGGAAATACGCGGGCAGCCAAGGCCGAGTCGTGGGCCTGGACCGCTTCGGCGAATCGGCCCCGGCCGGCCAACTCTTCAAGGAGTTCGGCTTTACCGTGGATAATGTCGTCGCTAATGTGGAAGCCGTGCTTTAATAGCCGGTAACTTGTCAAACGTCCCTGTCCGCCGGGCAGGGGCGATTCATACGGAAGAGGAAGGTGAGCACTATGAAAAGCGTGGAATTGAAACGGGGATTTTTCGTTGCGTTACTGTTAACCGCCGCGGCCGCGCAGGCCCAGGACTATCCGGCGGCCGATTTTCAGCCCAAGGTGGTTTACCGCGATCCGGCGCTTGCCGAAGCCGCGCCGACCGCGAGCTCGGCTCCGACAAGCGCCGCAGCGGTGCCGTGCGTCAATCAGCAGGCGCAGACGCAATCGGAAGCCGATCCCAAATATCCGGCCTCCAGCTTTCAACCCAAAGTCGTGTTTAGCGGCACCGGGTCGTAATACTCAGTTCGGCGGGCCAGGCTTGCTGCGCGGTTCGGGTTAATCCAACCGGCCAGTTCAGGTTGACCGGTCGATTAAAATAACAACGATAACATTCAGGAGTATTCTCAAATGGCAAATAATAGTTTGATGAATAGCTTATTCGGCTTGTTGCCGAGCTTTTTCTTCGATAAGCCTGGCGGTGGCGGTACCTCCGAGGGTAATAGCGAAGACGGAGGCACGCAATTGACCGGCGTGGCGCGTTACCTACAACGGCTGGAGCCGCAAACGGCCGACGACGAACCGGCATTGACCGGCGTGGCTCGCTATCTGGCGGCTCTTGAGCCGGCGGCGGTCGAGCCGGAAGCGGAGGCCGAAGCAGAAGTGATTGAGGAGGAGGTCGTCGAAGCCGTCGAGGTTGTCGAGCCCGAGCCGGTACCGACCGGTGTCGAAAAGTATTTGAGTCTGCAAGCTGAACATCCGGTTACCCGAGTCGCTAAGTATCTGATCAAGGAATCAATCCAGTCCAAGGCCGCGCCGATTACCGGCGTATCCAAATACGTTACCATGCACGATAGGGAAGACCATTCGGTAACCGGGGTTGCCAAATATGTTATTCGGCAAAATATGGCCGAATCTCCAGCGGTGACTGGCGTCGCTAAATACGTGCTAAAAAAAGACTTGGCGGCTAAGGATGTGCCGGCGGCAACCTCCGTTAGCAAGTACTTGGCTAAGCAGGCGCTGGTTTCCAAGGATGTACCTGTTTTGAGCGGCGTCGAAAAATATCTGGCTCGGCAAGACAAGTTATTGAAAGAGCAGGCGCCGTTAACCGGGGTCGCCAAATTCGTTGCCGAACAGGAGTTGGCTGCGCGTAAAGCTGCGGCGTCGGCTTTGGTGGCTCGCTACGCCGAAGCGGAAGCCAAATTGCAAGCTGAAAAGGCGGAGGCATTGATGAAGCAGGAACAAGCCGAGGAAATCGCATTTGCCGCCGAAGTCATTGTCGAAGGTTCGGCGGTGGATCGCTATCTGGCCCGTCAATCCGCGGCGGCCGAACTGGCGCCGAAGCCAACCGGTGTCGCTAAATATTTGGCCAGACAATTGCAGCTGCAAAGTCAGGCCGCGCCGGTTACCGGCGTGGCGCGTTATTTAGCCAAGCAATCCGTCTTAGCCAAACAATTGCCGACATTGACCGGTGTTGCCAAGTACGTCGCCAAGCAGCGGCTGGAAGTCAAGCCCGAGGTGGTGGTGAGTTCGGTTTCCAAATATCTTGCGAAACACGCCGTCGAAGAAAAGGCCGCCGGCGAAGTGACTGGGGTCGCCAAATACATGGCCAAGCAGGAAGTAGCGGATAGAGAGGTGCCTAGCGTGTCAGGCGTGTCAAAATACGTAGCCAGACAGGCGTTACAATCCGACGAAGTTAGCTATACCAGAACGACCGGTGTCGAGAAGTACTTGCGCAAGCAGGGCTAATCCCGCTTGACGGCACCCAAAGCCGGCGTACTCTTTTCGGGACGCCGGTTTTTTTTCACCGAAATTCGGCGGCTTTTTATCGTCAAGTGGCGGAGACGTCCCGTTGCGTAGGTAAAAAACAACATTCCCTAGGTAACAGCCAAAATCATGCTACTCTTGGAGGGCTAACTTTGGCCAGTATTCTTTCAACGCGTCGTGAGCATTTCCCAACCCACCGACATTCAAATTGCTCTTAAACTCTGTAAAGGGGCTTTTTTATCCGCCGCCGGTTTTAGCTTGATTATCAATATGTTGATGTTGACCTCGCCGTTGTATATGCTGCAAGTATATGACCGAGTGGTGGCGACCGGAAATCTGTCGACCTTGCTGATGTTGAGCTTGATCATGTTGATTTTGTTCGCGACGATGAGCGGTTTGGAATGGGTTCGTTCCCAAATACTGGTGCGTGTCAGTAGCCGTTTGGAGCTGCTGTTAAACGAACGATTGTTTCAGGTCGCTTACAAACAAGCGCTGTATTCCGGCGGACAGAGGGCGACATCACAGCCGCTAGACGATCTGACCGCGTTGCGTCAATTTTTGACCGGCAATGGCTTGTTCGCATTTTTCGATGCGCCGTGGATGCCGATCTATCTCGGCGTGATGTTCATTTTTCACCCGCTATATGGTTGGTTTGCAGTCGCGACGGCAGTTTTGATGGTCTTGATTGCCGTCGTCAACGAAAAAGTCACCGCCGCCACCCTGGATGAAGCCAACAAAGTGGCGATAGCCGGACGGGCCTTGGTGAATAAAAACCTCCGCAATGCCGAAGTAATCGAATCGATGGGCATGGCCGAGAATATCAAACAGCGCTGGCTGGCGGCCGCTAACCACGTTTTGATTTTGCAAGGACTTGCGAGTTCGCGCGCCGGCTTGGTCGGGGCGTTTTCGAAGGTAATCAGGCTGGCGTCGCAGTCGCTCATTTTGGGCTTGGGAGCTTATCTGGTGATACAAAAAGAAATCACCCCCGGATTGATGATCGCCGGTTCGATATTGTTGGGGCGCTCGATCGCGCCTATCGACATGTTGATCGCCAACTGGAAGGGATTTGTCAATGCGCGCGGTCAATATCGGCGGTTGAATGAAATCTTGCAGCGGATTCCCGCCGAACCCACGCGAATGACCTTACCTACACCGCGCGGCAGTTTTCAGTTGGAGGGCGCCGTCGTAACGCCGCCCGGCGCTAACGCGCCGGTGATCAAAGGGATAAGCTTAGCGATCAATGCCGGCGACATCGTCGGCGTTCTCGGCGCTAGCGGCGCCGGTAAATCGACGTTGGCTCGCGCCTTGCTCGGCATCTGGCCCACCTCCGGTGGGAAGATCCGCCTGGATCAGGCCGATGTCCATGCCTGGAATCGCAATGAATTGGGGCCTTACCTAGGTTATTTGCCGCAGGATATAGAATTGTTCGAAGGCACGATCGGTGAAAATATCGCCCGGTTTGGCGAAGTCGACGCGGTTAAAGTCGTCGAGGCGGCGAAAATGGCCGGCGTGCATGACCTGATATTGCATTTGCCCAACGGCTACGACACCGTCATCGGCGCAAACGGCGGCGCTTTGTCGGGCGGCCAGCGCCAACGTATCGGGTTGGCGCGCGCGCTTTACGGTGAGCCCGTCGTCGTCGTGCTCGACGAACCCAATTCGAATTTGGACGAACAAGGCGAGCAGGCGCTGGCTCAAGCGCTGGTTTTGCTGAAACAAAAGAGGGCTACCGTGATTCTGATTACCCATCGAAACAGCGTTTTGTCCAACGTGGATAAGTTAATGATCTTGAATGAAGGCAAGTTGGCGGTTTACGGGCCGCGAGACCAAGTGCTCGCCCATTTGCAACAACAAGCCCAGTCGCAAGCGTCGTGACCGGTATCGACCGCTTTTCCCGCCCATGGATGTGAAGAATTTGTCCCCGTCCGTCAAACCGAGCGCCGTAATGACACCGGTCGTCGACGATAGGCCGATACGCCTGATCGGCGTCATCATTTTGTTAGTGGCGTTTAGTTTATTCGCGCTGTGGAGTTATTGGGCGCCGATCGACGGGGCGGCGTTGGCCTCCGGCGTCATCACCGTCAAATCTCACCGTAAAACCGTGCAGCACCTGGACGGCGGCATCGTGCATCAGATCTTCGTCAAGGACGGCGACATCGTTCGAGAAGGGGATACCTTGTTGACACTTGACGGTACCGAAGCCCGCTCGCAATTGGAAGTACTTCGAGGGCAATCGATCACGCTGTCCGCGCAATTGGCCCGATTGGAAGCCGAGCGCGATCGGAAAGCCCGCATTGAATTCCCCGACAATTTGAGCCGCTTGGACGATAGCCGCGTCGCGGAAGCCAGAACTAGCGAGACCGAGCTATTTTCAGCCAGGCGTGTGGCCTTCGAAGGGCAAATTTCGGTTCTGAAACAAAAGATCAACCAGCTCAGTACCCAAATCGTCGGGATTAAAGGTCAGCGCCAGAGCAAGCAAGCATTGTCCGAGTCTTACGGCGAAGAGGCGAAGGATTTAAAAGAGTTGTTGGCCGAGGGGTTTGCCGACAAACAACGCTTGCGTGACACCGAACGCAATCATGCCAGTAACTCGGGTGACATCGCTTCGTTAACATCGCAGATCGCGGCCGCCGAAATTCAGATCGGCGAAACCAAGCTGGAGATACTGCAGCTTGAAAAGAAGTTTCAAGAAGAGGTGTCCGAGAAATTGAGCGAAGTTCAATCCCAGCTATTCGACGTTAATCAACGCTTGGCGGCGACCGCCGACAAGGTTAGCCGGATAGAGATCAAGGCTCCGGTTGGCGGGCGGGTGATGGGTTTGGCGATACATACCCAGGGCGGCGTGGTGATGGCTGGCAGTCCAATACTCGACATCGTGCCGCAACAAGAAGATTTGATCATTGATGCGCGGGTATCGCCGTTGGACATCGATCGGATACGGTTGGGCTTGGTCGCCGAGGTCAGGTTCAGTGCCTTTAAACAAGCGTTGACGCCGACTACCGAAGGTAAGGTTATTCATATTTCGGCCGATCGTTTCGTCGATGAAAAGGCCGACGCAGCCTATTATCAGGCCGAGGTGGAATTGACGCCGGAGAGCTTGCAAAAGCTGAAAAACCTGGAATTGGTACCCGGCATGCCGGTGGAGGTGATGATCCGGACCGGCGAGCGCACCGTCGTGGAGTATCTGATGCAACCCATCACCGACGCGTTCGCGCGGGCTTTCCGAGAGGATTGATCGATGCGCTCGACTAAGTTGATCTTATTGGGCTTGGCTGTTACGTTGGCGGGTCGGGCATGCGCCGACGACTTGCTGACGGTGTATCAGCAAGCATTGCAGGCGGCACCGTCGCTTAAGTCGGCCGACGTCAAAGTTGATATCGGCGCTGCGCAAACCGGCCAAGCCTTGGGCCAAATGCTGCCGCAAGTTACCGGAACCGCGAATTGGTCGGAAAATCGGTTGAACGTGCGAAATAGCGATTTGAGTTATTCGGGCACTCGTTATTATCTGTCGCTGAATCAGACACTGATCGATTTTGCCAAATTCTGGACCTGGCGGCGGGCGCGGGTAGCCGAATCGCAATACGAACTCGAGCGCACCGATGTGAGCAATCTTTTAATGTTCAGTGTCGTTGAACGCTACTTTGGCGTTTTGGAAGCGGAGGATCAACTTCGCTTCATTCAAACCGAGAAGCTTGCGATTCAACAGCAATTGCAGCAGGTGCAAAAGCGGTTTGCCAAGCAGTTAGTCAAAATCACCGATGTTTACGAGGTCGAAGCGCAACTGGATAAAATCGAGGCTGACCAAATCGAAGCCGAAAGCTTGGTTTCCTCGGCTAAGCAAAACTTGAGGGAGTTGACCAACCAGGAGCCGGACAGTCTACTAACCTTGCGCGAAAACATTGAATACAAGGAATTGGAAGGTAAGTTGGACGACTGGATCGCCGTGGCAACAAACGATAATCCGGCCCTGGCCGCGCAGCAGAAAGCCATCGAGGCGGCCGACAACGACCTCGTCGCCCAGAAATCCCGCCACCTACCGGTGGTCGACCTGCAGCTTAATTACTACGATACCAACACCGGTTATCAAAGTACTCTGCTGTCGAGTCAAACCCAAACTCAAGTCGCGGCGATTAACGTCAACGTGCCGATCTTTAGCGGCGGTACGACCATGCATCAGGTTCGCGAAGCGGAGAGCCGCTTGGCACTGAATCGCCACGCCGAGGAAGAAAAGCTGCGGACCGTGGTCAAGGAAACCAGCGATGCGTTTTTGACGTCGAACGCCAACGTCAGGCGGATTAAGGCTTCGATCAAGGCGTTGGAATCCGCTCAAAAGTCCCACGATGCGATGCAGAGTGCCTATAAATACGGTGTTGCCACCATCGGTGACGTTTTAGTCGCCCAGCAAACCGAGTTTCGAGCCAAGCGCGATTTGTTGCAGAGCAAATACGCTTATATTAAAAATCGCTTCAGATTTTTACAGGCCATCGGCGCTATCAGCGAGGAAAATTTGCAGGAAGTCAATACTTGGTTGGAGAAGCCGGTGCAAGCTTCTTCAGTCCCGAACCCTGAAAAATAGCCGCGCGATTTTGGTTATCACGCTTGGGTATATCCCGGTAATTCCGGCGAACTCTCGGCTGGCTTAGCCGCACCGAGAGCTTCGAACCGGACGTGTGTTAGTGGTGAAAGCCGGCGATGGCATCGATAACCGTGTCCACTTCGGTGTCGAGCATGCCTGGCCACATGGGTAGGCTCAGGCACTCTTGAGCAAGTTTCTCGGCAATCGGCAATGAAAATTCGGCAAACTCAGGATAACAAGCCTGGCGATGCGGAGGAATAGGGTAGTGAATCATCGTGCCAATTCCGGCGGCCTGCAAATGCTGCTGTAAGGCGTCGCGTTGGGGACTTAATACGACGTACAAGTGCCAAACCGGATCCGCCCAGTCCGGGACAAACGGCCGGATTAGATTTGAATTTCGCTGAATCAGGCTGTCGAATCCGACGTGGTAGCGGCGTGCGATTTCTCGCCGTTGCCGATTGTTTTCATCCAATACCTTGAGTTTGACACGTAAGAAAGCGGCTTGTAATTCATCCAGGCGGCTGTTTTGACCCAGTGTGTCGTGTTGGTATTTGATCGTGGAGCCGTAATTGCGAAGTCGCCGAATTTTTTCGGCCAATTCTCTATCGTTGGTGACCACGGCGCCGGCATCGCCGAGCGCGCCTAAATTCTTGCCGGGATAGAAGCTGGTGGCGGCCGCATGGCCCAGGCTACCGGCTTTTTTGCCGTAATATAACGCGCCTTGCGCTTGTGCGGCATCTTCCAGAACGAACAGCTGGTGCTTATCGGCGATGCGCATAATGGCATCCATATCGGCAACCTGGCCGTACAGATGGACTGGAATGATGGCTCGAGTGCGCGAGGTCACCGCCGCTTCGATACGGGACGGGGCCAAATTGTAAGTGCGAGCATCGGGCTCGACCGGGACGATGGTCGCTCCGGTGCGGGTAACCGCCAACCAGGTTGCAATAAACGTGTTGGACGGTACGATGACCTCATCGCCGACGCCTATTCCTTGGGCGGAAAGTGCCAACGCTAATGCATCGAGTCCGTTACCGACGCCCACGCAATGTTCGGCTTCGCAATACCTGGCGAATTCCGCTTCGAACTGCTCGACTTCTTCGCCGAGAATGAACCAACCGGAGGCCAAGACGCGTTTCAAGCTTTGCTCAAACTCGTTTTGCAAAGCCAGATTCGGCGTTTTTAAATTCAGAAACGGAATCATCGGCGCTTTTCTCTAGCGGCCTTCAGGAAGACGTCGTAGTCGCGGTAATAATCTTCTTCGGTGTAAAACTCCGAAGCCAGGACCAAGCAGACCGCGCCGGATGAAAAATTGTCCAAGTCGCGCCACATGCCGGGGGCGATATATAAGCCGTAATAGGAGCGGTTTAAATGAAACAGTTTCTTTTCGAAGCCGTCGTCCAAGGTTACGTCAAAGCTGCCAGACATCGCGATCATCAGTTGCTGTAATGTCTTATGACCATGCGCGGCGCGCGTGGCGCCGCCGGGAACGTCATATAGGTAATAGGTGCGCTTGATCTCGAACGGAACATGGCGCCCCGCCTCGATAAAGGTCAAGTTGCCGCGGGCATCCGGGATGCGGGGTAATTCGATGATTTTGCAATCGTTAATCGACATTTTCTTCTCCGGTTAATGGGATCTCGAAGAACTCATGTACGGTTCCTCCTCCGCCAAATTCCGTTTTGAATTTATAAAGTCCCTCATTCAGCACTTTGCCGGCCTGCTCGTTGCAGATACCAAAGTCGAGCCAACGCTTTCCGTCGCTGACGGCCTTGGTAATGCAGAAGTCGAACACCGCGTCCAGTGCGGAAAATTGATAGCCGATGTCATTCGCGGCGATATATTGAGTATGAATACAGGTCGCGGTGATAAACAATAAAACGCCGGCGACGACTTGGTCTTGGTGGGTGCCGCAAACGATTTGAATTTGATCGGGAAAACGCTCGGCGAGCATCGTGATTTCGCTCAAGCTATGAACCGGCCCGGTGCCATGTTTTCGCGCCAAATTCTCGGTTAATACCTGCCAAAATTCGCCCAGTAGGGCCATGTCACCGGATAGGCCTATCTGGTTTTTCCGCGCTTTATTCAAACTGCGCCGCCGCCGTTCGCTGATTCGCCCGCGCGGCGTC
>NZ_MKMC01000043.1:0-10697 GCF_001856095.1 Methylomonas sp. LWB | reverse complement strand
CGCCTACCGCCGTCATCTTCGTCGATAGCCGGGTCAGGGACGCCGAAACTTTGTTGGCCGGCGCCGATCCGCGCGCCGAAGTCGTAATGTTGGAGGCCGGCCGCGACGGCGTGCAACAGATGGCCGACTATTTGGCGGATCGCCGGGACATTGCCGCGATTTCGATTGTCGCCGAGGGCGGCGAGGCCAACGTTTGGTTGGGCAATGCTTGGCTGAGCAATGATTCAATCGGCGGCTACGCCGCTCAACTCGATACGATAGGCCAAGCGCTGGCGGCCGACGGCGACCTGCAAATCTATTCCTGCAACCTGGGCCGTGGCACCGACGGCGCTACGTTTGCCCGGACCCTGGCCGATCTGACCGGGGCCGACGTGGCGGTGTCCGACGACCGCACCGGCGCTGGCGGCGATTGGGATTTGGAAGTGCGTACTGGCGACGTCTCGGCGCCCGCGGCGTTTTCCGCTTCGGCCATGGCCGACTACGATTACGCGCTGGCGACGGTCACCGTGACCAACAATAACGATAGCGGTGCCGGGTCGTTGCGCGCGGCGATTGCATCGGCGTCGTCCGGCGACACGATTACATTCAACGCCGGAATGACGATTACCTTGTCCAGCGGCCAGTTAAGTATCAGCCAAAATTTGACGATAGACGGCGATCTGGACGACAACGGTAGTGCCGATGTTACCGTCGATGCCAATTACCACAGCCGGGTGCTGTCGATTACCAGCGGCAATGTGACCGTGGACGGTTTGACGATCACCCACGGTTTGGTTTCGGGCGACGGCGGTGCGTATAACAGCGTCAACGGCGGCGATGCGTTGGGCGCCGGAATCTCGGTGACCGGCGCGGGCACCACGGCCACATTTTTGCATTCGACAATCACCGGCAACGTCGCGGCCGGCGGCGGCGGCAACGGCGGTAGCGATAACGGGTCTTACGGTTACGGCGGCGGCGGCGGCGGCGGTTGGGGGACGACTGTCGGCGGAACCGGAGGGGCTTTTAATAATACTACACCTGGCGCCTCGGGTTCCGCGGGTACTGGCGGAAATGGCGGTGTTAACGGGGTTGCCAGCGCCTCTGGCCGGGGCGGTAGCAGTGGCGCCAGTGGCGCCGGCGGCGCGGGGGGAACCAGCGGTAGTGCCAATGCAGGCGGAACCGGGGGAACCGCCGGCTCGGGCGGACTGAATTTTATCGGCGGCGGCGGCGGCGGATACGGTTCAGGCGGCAGCGGCAGCGCGGTGGTTGGCCGGGGTGGGATCGGCGCCGGCGCTTTAGCAATCGGTTCCGGCGCAACGGTGTACATGGCGTCGACCTCGATCACCAACAATCTCGGCGCCGGCGGCGGCGGCGCGGGTGGTTACGGTGTCGATGGCGGCGACGGCGGAGCCGGCGTCGGCGGAATATACAACAATGGTGCCTTCAAATACGAAAACGCTACCATTACCCACACCTCGAATTACGGAGGCGGCGGTGCCGGCGGAACTTCGTCCAGCGGTAACCCCGGCGCCTCCGGGTCGGGCGGTAACGCCGGCACCGAATGGCTAGACGGGCCGGGTAGCACGGCCGCCTGGACGCCGCCCTCGCCGACGGCGTCGATTACTTCGGCTACCTACGACGCCAGCACCAACGTGCTGTCCGTCACCGGCGCTAATATGACCACCGGCGACACCATCGATACCACCAAGCTGACGCTGACCGGCGAGGGCGGCAATACCTATACCTTGGCCGGCAGTTACACGGTGACCGCCAGTAGTTCCACCAGTTTTAGCATTACTTTGGATGCCACCGATCAGCTCAACGTCGAAGGCCTGCTGAATAAGGACGGGACCGCGTCCGCTGGCGCGACCACCTACAATCTGGCCGGCGCGGCGAATTGGGACAGCACCGCCTCGGCATCCGCCGATACCACCGGCAACGGCGTTACCGTCAGCAGTACCCAAACGCCGACCTTGACCTCGGCGACCTACGACACCGCGACCGGCTTGTTGGTCGTGACCGGTACTCATCTGGTCAAGCAAAGCGGCGCGACCAACGATATCGACGCTTCGTTGTTTACGTTGACCGGTCAAGGCGGCAGCTACACCTTGACCGACACCAGCGATGTGGAGATCACTTCGGCGACTGCGTTCACGTTGACGTTGTCGGCCACCGACAAGGCCCAGGTCAACACCCTGCTCGATAAAAACGGCACCAGTTCCAGCGGCAGCACGACTTACAATCTGGCGGGCGCCGATAATTGGAACGGCCCAATCACCGGCGGTAGTATTGCCGATACCAGCGGCAACGGCATCACTGTTTCCGGCATCAATTCGGCGGCGGTGATTAGCGGTTTGAACGGCGATAGCGTGGCCTTGTCCGGCACCGTGACGCTCGATGCCGGCGGCAATTTGACCGTTTCCGACGCCGAAAACGACGTAGGAGACTGGAACGGCGCTTCGTTGACCGTGCAGCGCGGCAAGATCGGCGATGCCAGTATCGCCGATGCCACTAGCAACGACGTCTACAGCTTTAATGCCAGCGGTTTTAGCGATACCGGTTCGGCGCTGCAAACCGGCGGCGCGACCACCTTCGCTACTTACACCAATACCGGCGGGGTGTTGACGATCAACTTCAACGCCAATGCCACCACCGCGTTGGTGCAAGCGGTGATGCGCGGCATTCAATACGCCAACAGCACCCCGTTCGGCGATGCCACGATCCGTTTCGCGTTGAGCGACGGTACCGCGACGACGAATGCCGACGTCAGTGTGACCAGTTCCAACATTTACGTGACCCAGACCAGCGACGACAGCGGTAACGACGCCGCCGACGGCTTCGGTTTGCGCGAAGCGTTGGCGCGCTCGGCGGCCCAGGCCGGCGCGGATAGCGTGATTCTAAGCAATTTGACCAGCGGCACCACGCTGACCTTGACCGGCTCCACCGCAACCTTGGGTGCTGGCGATACGGTGACCTTGCAAGGGGCAAAGACCGTGACGATAGCCGGTAGCAGTGGTGGCGGTCTGGTACTGGCCGGGTCCGGCACCTTGAATTTGCTCGGTGCCAGCGCGGCGTTGACCGTGTCCGCCGATATATCCGGCGCCAGCGGCAGTCTCAGTAAAATCAGCGGCGGTGCCTTGACGCTGTCAGGCAGCAATACATACGGCGGAGCGACTTCGTTCAGTAACGGCGCCGTGACTCTGAACGGCGGCGCGGCGATCCCCAACGCCAGCGCGCTGACCTTGGGCAACGGCGCAAGTCTGGCCGTCACGCTGGGCGCGGATGAAACCATCGGGTCGTTGAGCGGCAGCGGCGTGACCGGCAGCTTCGATCTCGGTTCGTTCACGTTGACGACCGGCGGCGACGCCACCTCGACCGGTTTCGACGGCGTGCTGAGCGGAACCGGCGGCTTAACCAAAACCGGTAGCGGCACCTTCACGCTGAGCGGCGCCAATACCTATACCGGCGCGACCACCGTGTCGGCCGGCACGCTGGCTTTGAGCGGCGGTAGCGCCTTGGCCGACACCAGCGCGGTCAGCGTGGCCGGCACCTTGAGTCTCAACGCATCCGAGACGATCGGTTCGTTGGCCGGGGCCGGTAGCGTCGTTCTGGGCGCCAATACCCTGACCGCCGGCGGCGACAATTCGTCAACCACGTTTTCCGGCGGAATCTCCGGTAGCGGCGGATTGACCAAAGCCGGCAGCGGCACCCTGATTTTGTCGGGTAGCAACACCTTCAGCGGCGCGCTGACCTTGTCCGGCGGCACGTTGCAAACCGCCAGTCTGGGTAGCGCCGGCTCGCTGGTCATGGACGGCGGTACCTTGGCGGCTAGCGCCGGGGGTATTACCTCCTCGGTCGGGGTATCGGTCACCGCCAACGGCGGCGCGTTCAATACCACGGCCGGCAGCATCACGCTGAACGGTAATCTGACCGGTTCCGGCGGCATCTCGGTCGGCGGGGGCGCGGGCAATGTACTGAAGCTGGCGGGTACCAACACCGGTTACAGCGGCACCGTTACGTTGAACAACACGATCATCGACATCGCGTCGGACAGCGCGCTGGGGACCGGCGCGTTGGCCTGGAACGGCGGCAAGCTGCGTTCGACCACCACGGCGCGCAGCATAGCCAACGCGATCACGCTCGGCGGCGATGTGACGATGTCGGGATCGTTTGCGTTGACCTTTACCGGCAACGTCGATTTCGGCAACGCGGCGCGGACCATCAACAGCGGCGTCGATACGACGTTCTCGGGTATCTTGAGTAATAGCAGCGGTCTGTTCACCAAGACCGGCGCCGGCACGATGACGCTGTCGGGCGCGAATACCTTGACCGGCGCCGTCACGCTGTCGCTAGGCGGGTTAACGTTAAATAACGCGAGTGCCATCGCCAACAATACCGGGGTTTCGGTGGGTGCCGGGACGACGCTGACGCTGGGTGCCGCCAAAACCATCGGTTCATTGGCGGGCGCCGGCAATGTTGCGCTCGGGGCTTTTACGTTGACGGCCGGGGACGGCTCCAACACCAGTTTTACCGGCGTCATCAGCGGTAGCGGCGGTTTGACCAAGACCGGTTCCGGTACCTTGACCTTGGGCGGCACCAACACCTATACCGGTGCGACCACAATTTCGGCCGGTACCTTGACCACCAGCGGCAACAACCGAATCGCCGACAGCTCGGCGGTGACGGTGGCCAGCGGCGCTAGCTTGACGCTGTCGTCGGCCAGCGACAGGATCGGTTCGTTGGCCGGCGCCGGCACGGTGTCCTTGACCTCCAGCACTTTGGAAATCGGCGGCGACAACACCAGCACCAGTTTTACCGGCACGATCACCGGTAGCGGCGCGACCGTCGACAAAGTCGGCAGCGGAACGCTGACCCTGGCCCTGTCCGGGACGAATGCCTTGACCGCCACGTCGCGTCTCCAAGCGTCCGGCGGTACGGTGGTGTTGTCCGGTACGCTGAGCGGCACGCCCGAACTGGCGCTGAACGGCGGCTCCTACCAGTTGGCGTCGGATGTCAGCGTCGGCCAAATCAATAGCTACACCAGTGGCAATATCGATCTGCAATCCTTCACGCTGACTAGCGATTCGGCATCGTCAGGGGCGTTTTCCGGGGTAATCAGCGGCAGCGGCGGCCTGACCAAGCTGGGTAGCGGCGAATTGGACTTGTCCGGCAACAATACTTACACGGGGGCCACGACGATTTCGGCGGGCACGCTGACCTTGTCCGGCAGCGGCTCGGTGCTGGCCGATACCACCGCCGTCACCGTGGCTTCCGGCGCCATTCTGAATCTGCACGCCATCGACGACACGATAGGCTCGCTGGCCGGCGCCGGCACCGTGACACTGAACAGCGGCACGCTGACGGTGGCCGGTAATGCTTCGACCACGTTCTCCGGTATTTTGCAGGACGGCGGAAATAGCGGCGGCTTTGCTAAAGCCGGCAGCGGTACCTTGACCTTGTCCGGTACCAATACCTATACCGGCTCGACCGCGATCGACGCCGGTACCTTACTGGTCACCGGCAGCTTGAACGGCGCCGGAGCCGGCGCGGTTAACGTGGCCAGCGGCGCCACGCTGGCCGGCACCGGTAGCGTCAACGGCGGCCTGACGATCGCTGCGGGCGGGACCTTGGCGCCGGGCGTGGCCGGCAGCAACGACGGCGTCGGCACGCTGACCGTGACCGGCGGTTTAACTATCGCCTCCGGCGGCAGCTTGGCGGCCGACATTGCCGGTTCGGCCAGCTACGATAGCGTGGCGGTTACCGGCGCGGTCAATGTCAGCGGCGCCACGCTGAGTTTGTCCGGCGCCCATGTCGCCACCAAATCGGCGAGCGGCGAAGCGTTCACATTGATTTCCAACGACGGTTCGGACGCGATCACCGGCAGCTTTAGCGGTTTGGCGGCGGCCGGAACCGTGACGTTTAACGCCGTGGCGTTGACCGCCAGTTACGCGGCCGGCAGCAACAGTAACGACTTTCGCTTGACCGGACCGGTCAACCAGGGGCCGGCCCTGGGCGGTACCTTCACCACCGCCGGCAGCGTCAACGACAACGCCACGACCACGCCGTTCGCCAACGTGACCTACACCGACGCCGACGACAGTTCGGGCACGTTCACGCTGACCATCAGCTACACCGGCGCCAACGGCACCTTGAGCAGCGCCGGCGGCGGTTTGTCCGGTTCGGCCGGCAGCTACACCTTGACCGCGAACAGTCCCGGCGCGCTGCAAACCCTGCTGCAAGCGCTGGTGTTTACCCCGACCGACAACCAAGCCGTGCCGGCCGGCACCGTCCAGACCACGTTTACGTTGACCGGCAACGACGGCACCAGCAGCGGCTCCGCCGACAGCTCGACCGTGATCACCGCGACCTCGATTAACGACGCGCCGACCGATTTGCAACTTTCCAACAACGCGATCAGCGTGTTCGACGGGCTCAACGCCACGGTCGGCACGCTGTCGGCGTCCGACGTCGATACCGGCCAGACCTTGACTTATAGCTTGGTCAGCGGCAGCGGCGATACCGACAATGCCAGTTTTACAATCAGCAGCGACACGTTGAGCGTCAACAACGCGGCTTTGACCGGCGGCCAGAGCTATTCGATTCGGGTGCGCGCCAGCGACGGCACCGACTCGGTCGAACAGGTCTTCACGATCACGGTATCCAATGATTTGACCGTGACCGTCACCGCGATAGACGGCAATGCGGTCAGTAGCTTTAATGCCGACGTCGCCGACGGCGGCGGTCTGGATCTGCGGGAAGCGCTGTATTACGCCGGCACTATTTCCGGGCCGA
This sequence comes from Methylomonas sp. LWB, assembly GCF_001856095.1. Taxonomy (NCBI): domain Bacteria; kingdom Pseudomonadati; phylum Pseudomonadota; class Gammaproteobacteria; order Methylococcales; family Methylococcaceae; genus Methylomonas; species Methylomonas sp. LWB. Next base: position 3,926 of record NZ_MKMC01000043.1, on the reverse strand, counting down.
CCACGATCAACTTCGCCGAAACCTTGAGCGGCACCATCACGTTGGGCGGGGCCTATACCGTGGCCGACGGCGTGACCTTGGCGATGGATAGCGACACCGACAGCCGCTCGCTGACGATCACCAGCCAGTCATTGAATTTGGCCGGCGCGATTGGGGTCAGCGTCGGCACCGGCGATACGCTGACCATCAATTCCGCGCTAGCCGACGACGGTAGCGTGGTTTCTAATTTGACCAAAAGCGGCGCCGGCAAACTGGTGCTCGGCGGCACCAACAATACCTCGACCGGCGGCACCAGCGGCACCGGCTTGAATACCGCCGGCATCGCCGGCGGCACGTTGGCGGTGGCCGGCGACGCCAATCTGGGAACCGGCAACCTGACCTTGAGCGGCGGCATATTGCAGGCGACCGGCGGCTACCCTAACGCGATCGACAACGATATCGTGTTGGCGGCGGACAGCAGCATTCTGGTCGATACCGGCGCTTATCTGCAACACACCGGTGTGCTGAGCGGCAGCGGGGCTCTGACCAAACTGGGCGGCTCCACGCTGGAGCTGGCCGGCGCTTCGGCGAACACCTACAGCGGCGGCACCGCGATCGGCGCCGGTTATCTGCTGACCAGCAAGAGCGGCGCGCTGGGCAGCGGTGGGGTGGTTATCGCCAACGGCGCCTCGTTGCACTTGCAAAGCGCGGCGACCTTCAGCAACACGATCTCCGCCGCCGGCGTCGGCGCGGACACTAACGGCGCTATTCGCGCCATCGGCGGCGACAATACCTTGAGCGGCCAAATCACGCTGACCGGCAACACCAAGATCGACACCGGCGGCAACACCTTGACGCTGTCCGGCGGCATCACCGATGGCGCCAACAGCTATGCGCTGACTCAGTTCTGGACCGGCACGCTGCTACTGTCCGGTACCGGCGATTGGGACGGCGGCCTGGCCGTGACCGGCGGCACCGTGCAGACTGAAGGCGGCGCGGCGATCAAGGACACTTGCGCGGTGACCTTATCCGGTGCCGGAGCGTTGCGCATCAGTGCCAGCGAGACGGTAGGCACGCTGTCCGGCGGCAGTTCGGCGGTCGCCGGGATTACCTTGGATAGCGGCGCGGTATTGACCGTCAATCAAGCGACCGGCAGCAGTTTTTCCGGCGCGATCGCCGGTGCCGGCGGTTTGACCAAGGCCGGCGCGAACGAGTTGGAACTGTCCGGAACCAATACCTACAGCGGCGCGACCACGGTAACGGCCGGCATGTTGTCGGTCTCGGGCGGCGCGGCCATCGGCGATGATAGCGCGCTCGAAATCGCTGGCGGCGCCACGCTGTTTTTATACGACAACGAAACGGCCGGTTCCCTGTCCGGCGCCGGCAGCGTGACCTTGAACAGCGGCAGTCTGACCGTCGGCGGCAATAATGCCTCGACTAGCTTTTCCGGGGTGGTCGAAGATGGCGCCATTGGCGGGAATTTGATTAAAACCGGCACCGGCACTTTGACCCTGTCCGGCAATAACAGCTACAGCGGCGAAACCACGGTGCGTGGCGGCGGTACCTTGGCGATAGCCTCCGATGCCAATCTCGGCGGCGGCGATCTGACCTTGAACGCCGGCACGCTGACGATTAACGCCGCCACGAACATCGATAACAATGTGACTCTGATCGGTGCGGCGACCGTTTCAAACAGTGCCTCCGCGACGCTGTCCGGCGTGTTGTCCGGCAGCGGCTCGTTGACCAAGCAAGGCAGCGCGGCGCTGACGCTGTCCGGCAATAATACTTATAGCGGCGCGACGACGGTATCGGCCGGCACGCTGGCGGTGACCGGCGCGCTGGGCGGGACCAGTGGCGTTTCGGTGCAATCCGGGGCGACCTTGGCCGGCAGCGGCAGTATTTTCGCGGTCAGTTCGACCAATCAGTTGACGATACTCGACGGAGCGACATTGGCTCCCGGCGTGGCCGGCACCAATAACGGGATCGGCGTGCTGACCGTCAACGGCAATCTGCGGCTCAGCGGCGACATGGCCGCCGAAGTCGGCGGCGACGGCGGCGTGGCCGGCACCGACTTCGACCAAGTCGTCGTCAACGGCGTCGTCAGTTTGAACGGCGGATCGTTGAGCGTGAGCCGGGTCGGCACTTACAGCGCCAGCAACGGTGCCACGTATCGGATCATCGACAACGACGGCGCCGACGCGGTGTCGGGCAGCGCCGGCACTTTCAACGGCATACCCGAGGGCAGCGACGCGACGTTGAACGGCGACATTTATACCGTGCGTTACGCCAGCGGCACCGGCAACGACGTGGTGCTGACCGCGTTGGTCAACCCACTGGTAACCGAAGTTTCGGCTTCGACGGCCAGCGGCAGTTACAAAGCCGGTGACACCGTCACCATTACCGTGACCTTTAACCGGGCCGTCACGGTGACCGGCACGCCGACCTTGGCGCTGAATACCGGCCGCAACGCCAGTTTCAGCGGCGGCTCGGGCACGACCACGCTGAGTTTCAGCTATGTCGTGCAAGCCGGCGACACCAGCACCGACCTGGACTACTCGGCCACCACCGCCTTGGCCTTGAGCGGCGGCGCGATACTGGATAGCTCGACCAGTCTACCGGCGATATTGACCTTGGCCGCGCCCGGCGATCCCGACTCCTTGGGTGCCAACCGCGACATCGTGGTCGATACCTCTGCGCCGGCCGCGCCGAGCTTGAGCGTGACCACCGATAGCGGCACCAGTAACAGCGATGCCATCACCAACAGCGGCGCGGTGACGGTGTCCGGTCTGGAAGGCGGCGCGAGCTGGCAATACAGCAGCGACGGCGGCACCAGCTGGACGACGGGCAGCGGCGCCAGTTTTAGCGTCAGCGGCGATGGGGCCAAGTCGCTGTTGGTTCGGCAGATCGATATTGCCGGCAATGTCTCGGCCAATTCCGCCGCGCTGGCCTTTACCCTGGATACAGTCTCCGCCGCGCCGAGCTTGGCCTTGGCCGAGGATAGCGGCGCCAGTGCCGTCGATGGCTTGACCAACAATGGTGTCGTCAACGCGGCCGGTCTAGAAAGCGGCGCCAGTTGGGAATACAGCATCGACGGCGGTACGACTTGGGTCGCCGGCAGCGGCGACAGTTTTAGCGTGTCCGGCGACGGGGCCAAGTCGGTGTTGGCGCGGCAGACCGACTTGGCCGGCAATGCCTCGGCTGAATCCGTCGCATTGACCTTCACGTTGGACACCGCCGCGCCGGTCGAGGCGAGCGGAAGCTTGAGCGTGGCCGAAAATGCCGCGAACGGCACGGCGGTCGGTAGTGTGACGGCCAGCGATCTGCATGCGGTGGTTTACAGTCTGGTTGACGACGCTAACGGCCGCTTCGCGATCGACGCCGCGACCGGCGCGGTCACCGTCGCCGACGGCGGCCAACTAAATTACGAAGCCGCCGCCAGCCACTCGATCACCGTGCGCGCCACCGACGCGGCCGGCAACAGCCGCGACACCGAACTGAGCGTGACGCTGACCAATGCCAACGACGCGCCGACCGGCACGTTGACGATACGCGGCACGCCGACCGCCGGCGAAACCCTGACGGTCGTCGATGCGCTGAGCGACGCCGACGGCAAGGGTAGCGTGGTATATACCTGGAAGGACGGCGACGGCAATGTCCTGGGGACCGGCTCTCGCTTGTTGCTGATCCAAACTTTCGTCGATAAAACCATCAGCGTGACAGCCAGTTACACCGACGGCTTGGACAACGCCGAGGAAGTCACTTCCAGCCCTACCGCGGCGGTGGCGATAGGCATCGTCACCAACGCCACTCAAACCGTGGACTTTAACGCGGGAACCGGCGGTGGACTGGGTGGTTTCGGTGGTTTGGGCGGCTCGTCCGCTGGTGGCGCCGGCGGCAATACTCAAACCTCGGTCAACGCGATTGCGCCGCTTGCGGTCGGTCCTGGC
>NZ_MKMC01000042.1:0-12202 GCF_001856095.1 Methylomonas sp. LWB | reverse complement strand
ACGTGTGTGCCGGGCATGGCGCGTTACTATGTCGGTGAAAGTCCGGCAGCCAGGTTTTCGTAGAGCCGAAGGCTAGGGAAACGGCAAGGGCGTTGTCGCGAGGCAGGGTCTGGAAGAAGCCGAACCCAAAGCTGCGGGGCGATGAACAAGAACTGGATATGAGGCGTGATACATCCGGGGCGAGCGGGCACGTGACCGCGAAGCCCTCGGCTTTGGCATCCTGCGTCGCCCTACCTCCTGCATCCCTGCAGTCGTCCATCTACGATCGGGATGTGTTTTGTAAATCCGGCGTTCGCGCAGCGAAAGAAACGTGTCTTACCCCGGGAGGTCTCCAAACTGCTTTTGGAATGAAGCTGGACGACCAGCAACGAGTCGCTGGCTTTGATTGTGGGCGTTTTGCAAGCGAGGAAGAATTGGCAGTTCTCCGCGCGGAGATGTCTTCGGTTGGCCCGACTATGAGACCAACCGGCCTATACAAGAATTAGGCTGACGTTTCGCTTGCCGCCAGATCGACGGTATCAGTTGTCCTGACCTGCGATGGAAAGAAGGCGCTAAAACGTGCCAAGACAGTGTACGGTGGTACCGTCGTTGATCTAAAGAGATGGAACGCCGGAGAGTCGCTTGCTACGTTTATTCGGGCTGAGCTGTCCAAATGATGGCTAGCAAGGCACTCAACCGGAGCGCGGTTATAATACAGTTTTGTTTTTTCAGCTTCCCGCACCGCGCCCGGTTAGCTCTACGTTAGATACCGCTATGAATGAAGAAAACTTCAGGCTTTACGTGGATAGGGAAATATCTCACTATTAAACAATGGAAGAGGCAAAAGAAGCGGCAAAGTTATTTATGCCCAAAAAGGCTGAGCTGCGAATTGAGATATTGATGGAGATAAATATAAGTGAAGCAGGTTGGTGGGCATACAACTATGAAACAAAGGAATGGAGTTATGTCAGAAGAAGATAGCTGGGAGGAGCTTTGGGACGCCCGAGTCAAAGGAATGGAGCAATCTTTCGGGCCACATGATGAAACTGTGCTGCATGGAACCATTCCATTTCATCTGGGGCAAGACCTTGGTGGAAACCCAGATGTGGTGATGTTTTCAAAATACACAGATGGAAGGCTCTATGTAACGGCTGATCTAATAGGCTCAGAGCAGGCTCCAAACTCCGCTGGTAACTATGAACTAGCCGTAGTTCATAAAGGCGATGAAAGCTGGGGAGTGAACATCATCTGTCAACTGGCTTATTACACCCTTGAGAACCCAATAGACGATGGAGAAACAATGAGTATCGGATCAGCTACGCCTGAAGGTTCGTCAATTGAGGCGTTTCTTTTTCGCCGAATTGCAGAGTTTAATGTTCAAGACATCAAAGCCAATGTAATTTGCTGCATCGGCATCACCAGCCCCGAACTAGCTTATAAGCAAAAAAATGGCTCTGCGGCTCTTGTAAAGAAACTCGGTAACGAGTTTCTTCTTACCGATCTCTATCGTGCATCAAAAATATGATGCATAACCCTGCAGTCAACCGGACTACCTGCAAGCTGCGCTTGCTGATTCGCTGCGGGCTTCGCCCGCCGCCGCCCTACTTCAACTCAAACGTTACGCATCATGTCTGAGTCACGCGAGCCCACATCGAAAGTCCTCTTTCGAGTGCCAAACGAAAACGGGACGGCCGAAGTGGAATCGCTTTGGGCCTATGACCTTGGCAACGACCGGTATAAGATCGACAACTTGCCTTTCTTTGCGTATTCGGTTTCTCTACACGACATCGTCTTGGCTCCACTCAACTCTGTGGAAGGCATGGCAACGTTTGAGCGCGTCTTGTCGAAATCCGGCAACCGTACCATTCGAGTCATCTTCAATCCACCAGTATCCGAAGGCAATGAATCAAAAGCATTGCTTGATACTCTTATCTTGCTTGGCGTTGAGTACGAGGGCGCAAACCCCACCTACATTGTCCTCAACCTTCCACCCGCAGTCGACTTTGACGTCGTAGTGCAGCGCCTTACGGCTGCTGATGTCCAGTGGGAACACGCTGACCCTACTTATGACGAGTTGCATCCAAATGCCGCATAACCTTGCAGTCGAGCGGACCTGCGCAAAAAGCCGCGCAGGCCGCCTACTTCCACGCTAGAACAACACACTATGCACCTTATAAAGTTTGCACTGATCTGCTTTATTGCTGTGGCTCTGGGTGGCTGCTTTGGCTTGGTTCCAGGTTCGCGGGAGTATCAGCCTCTACTACAGTGGGAGGCAGGCTTCTATCAACAGGCACGGCGTGATGTTTTCCCGAAACAAGTCCGAGAACAGCCAACCCCCTTCCGCGACGCACTTGTTGCTTGGGCAGGTGTAATCACTGCAATCGAATACAAAGGGGACGGTGCTTCAAAGGCCGTCCGCATCACGGCACGGCACCATTACTTTGACTGGATTGAGGATGCAGGGGCTCAACGGGAGAGATTCTTCCTCTCCCCTAGGGAGGCCGTCGTAAAACCCCAGTTTTTCGTTCCAACCCTCAAAAACCGGCCCTATTTTCCTGGACCAGCCGAGATCCGTGGTGGGTTGCGGGCAAATGCCAAAAATGCAATATGCGCGCAAACCAGCCCGCCATCCAGCGCAGCCATTGATATAGAACGCTAAAAATGGCAACAGCCAAGGCGCGACCCAGGTTGTATGCCATGGCATGCAAGGCGAACTCGACTTTGACGCCGGCCAAGCCCTTGCGGCGAAAGCGGTTTAAACCCTGCCGGCCCCGGAGCTGACTAAAAACGGGTTCCACCATCGCTTGGCGCTGCCGGTAGCGCTGGCGCGGTTCGGGCTGGGTCATTTTCCGGCGCAGGGCGTCTTTTTGGTCATCGCTGGCATAGCGCTTGAGTGTGCGACCGCCCTTGCCACGGATACATTGGCTTTTCAGCGGGCAATCGTTACAGGCGTCACAGGTGTAGACGGTATAAGCCCGGCCGCGTTTGCCGCCGTTGCAGGTGTGATGCGGGGTCAGCCGTTGTTGGTTCGGGCACAGATAGCTATCATCGTCGGTTTGATAGATGAAGCGGCTTTTGGGGATTTGTTTGTCCGATTGTTTGTTCCAGTCTTCGCCTAGGCTTTGGCCTTCTGGACAGAGCAGTTCGATGCCGCGTTGCTCGGTCGCGTCCAGGATGCCGTCGCTGAAAAAACCAGAGTCGAACAGGGCGGTTTCGACCAGGCCCAGGGCTTGGGCGCGATCCAATAAGGCCGGGATGACTTCGGTTTCGCTGGAGGGATGCACGTCGCAAGCGACGATGACCCGGCTATCGTTGGCCAATACCGTTGGCTTGTAACTGCCACGGAAGTCCTTGGAATTCTTTTGCGGTTGCAACACCGCCTCCGGTTCGTTGCTTTGCACTTGAGTCTTGGCGGGGTCCTTGCCCTTGGCGGCCTGTTTTTGCTGACGCGCCGTGAGCTCGACTTGCGCCTGTTCCAGCACGTTCAATCGCTGCGCAGCGGCGGTATCGCTTGGATGGGCCCGTACCGTTTCCTGTGCTTGGACCAAGGCTTGCTGGAGCGCTTCTTCCCGCATCAATTGAAACCGCGAGGACATGGCTTCGATGATAGTGCCGTCGCCGGCCAGCGTGGTCGTCCCGGAGCCGGTGACTTTCAAGACCTGACGGGTCACGCCATCGAAAAACTCGGTCGTCAACAGGGTTTCGTGTTGACGCACAAACCGGCCGATGACCGAATGATCCGGCATGATGCCGCCGCTCAACCACCAGCAACCCACGTCGGACCGGGCCAAGCGCTCCAGATCGCGCAAACTGCTCAAGCCTTGCAAAATCCCATACAGAATGATGCCGACCATCGCCCGCGGCGCATACGGCGGACGCCCGCCGGGCTGGTAACGGACTTCAAAGTCCGCGAAGGACAACGATTCCAACAGAGGACGCAATTTCAGCGGCGTGGTTAAGCCGGTCTGTTGCAGATGTTCGCGCAACGGCTTGCCATTGATCGACAATCCGCGTGGATCGGGGGCTTCGAAACGGATGTAGGGCTTTCCAGAGGCGGATGGGGCGATAGACTCGGGCACCTCTTCAATCACGACGTCATCGAATAGCGAAGATTGCCGGCTGCTACACAAGGTTTTGACGGGTCTACTGATCGATTCGGCTGTCACGACTGATTTCCGGCGGGTTGGCGTGCGGATATTTTATCGTATCTCGTGTGGGCTAGCTTTTACGACAGCCTCCATCAAAAGCAGTCATCGCAAAACTACACCGGCACGGTGACTTCACAAGATCCAACGACCCAAGATGCGGTGACACCGCGCGTCGGGATCCTGTGGCAACCGCAAAGTTGGCTCAGCCTTTACGCCAACTATGTTGAAGGTTTTGGCGCCAACTCCGGCAGAGCTTATGTCAGTCCAGGTATCAGTAAAACAATTGACCCAACCAGTGCTACTCAATATGAAGGAGGCGTAAAAACCGAGTTCTTCGACGGTCGTTTGCGTGCAACTTTGGCGTATTACGACTTAACCAAAACAAATCTCGCTTCAACCGATCCGAATGTGTCGCATATATGTGGTGGCGGACCCTGCCAACTTGCAGTTGGTGAAGTGCACAACCGAGGTCCAGAACTGGATATTCAAGGCGAAATCTTGCCGGGCTGGAGTGCGATAGCCACTTACTCGTATACGGACACCACTATCAGCAAAACCAATCCGGAAAATGAAGCATTTTTGGGCTTGTATCCGGTCGGGACTCGCTATTGGGGCGTACCGCGCAATACCGCCAGCCTTTTCAGTACTTATGAATTTCAGAGCGACACACTGAAAGGCTTCAAATTGGGTGGCGGAGTTAATCTGCAAAGCAGTCAATTGACGTGCTGTCTCGCGCCGCAATTTACGATCCCTGGCTATGCAACCGTTGATTTGCTGGCGGCCTACAGTATCAAGGTTGGAAAAACCAAAGTCAGTGCTCAGTTGAATGTGAATAACTTATTGGATAAATATTATTTCACCGGCGCCGGTTTTGACAGTCCAAGCATCATGTTTCCAACCTTCGGTCAACCACGATTTTTTATGGGATCAATCAGCATTCAATATTAGACCTAGCAAAACGGAACGCCACGTTGGTCCCGCCCTTGGAAGACGGCGGGCGTTCTGCGCCATAGTATGCCGGCAGCTAGCAAACAACAGCACCGCGGACATCGATTGCGAATCGGCGTATCTCGTTGGCGCGGCGACAATTTGCGGTGTACCATGCGTCGAGAATTCACGCATTCACTAGCCGCATCCATCCCAACCCATGAACGACTTGGCAAGGCACAGGGTTCAGTGCCTGATAGAAACCCACCAGAAGGATTTGCAGGCCATGTTGCGGCGGCGCCTGGATTGTCCGCAGGATGCCGCCGACGTGGCCCAGGAAGCCTATCGGCGCCTGTTGAAGATCATCCCCGCTCAAGACATCCAAAGCCCCAAGGCCCTGCTGTTTCATATCGCCGGCCAATTAGCCGTCAACGTACTGAACCGCCGGGACTGGCACGACGCCAAACACGACGGCGACGCGGCACTCGAGGAGCAAACCAGCCGGGACCACAATCCCGAACAACAATTAAGCCTGTCGCAAACTCAAGCCGTGATCCGCGCCGCAATCGACGCCATGCCGCCGCGCCGGCGCGAAGCCTTCGTACTGCATCGCTTTCATAATCACACCTACCCGCAAATTGCCGACATCCTTGGCATTTCGGTCGCTATGGTGGAAAAGCACGTCAGCGCCGGCCTGCTGACTTGTCGGCAGTACCTGCAAGATGCCGGCTTGCTGGAACCATGACATGAATCGCCACGGCATTTTAGCGACGCGCAATGACTCGACGGCGGCCGGCAATGTCTGACCACCCCAGCGCGCCATCGCCAGCCGAGGCCGCCAGCGTTTGGTTTGCCCGACTGCGTTCGCCGGGTTGCTGCGCGGCGGACCGGCTGGAATTCCAGCGCTGGCTAGCCGCCGATCCGCACCACCGCCACGAATATCAAACCCTGGAAACGCTGTGGCAAGCCATGAGTCCGTTGCAGTCGGTCTATGCAGGTCCGCTGAGCCGTAAACCCGTCCGCCGCGCCGCCGCCAACCGTTTTTATCCTGTCGGTATCGCGGCGGCGCTGCTGTTGGCGGTTGGCCTTCTCTGGCGAAGCCCTTATTTCGGCGAGCACTATCAACACTACCATACCGACATCGGCGAACGGCTCAGCGTGACCTTGGCCGACGGCAGTTTGTTGGAATTGAACACCGCGACCGACGTCACGGTTCGATACGGCAAAGGCCGGCGCGAGTTGGAACTCGAACGCGGCGAACTGTTCGCGCAAGTCGCCCACCAACCCTGGCGACCTTTCGTGGTCAAGGCCGACGGCGGCGAAACTCGCGACATCGGCACCCAATTCGCAGTGTATCGAGGTCCGGAATCCACCACGGTCAGCGTGTTCGAAGGCGAAGTGGAAGTCCGCTCCGGCGCGGATGCCCAAGCGCTCGCCACCTCCTCGCTGCGCAGCGGCGAGCAACTGGCCTATAGCGCATCCGGGCGCCAATCCGCACCGATCGCCATCGACATTGAAGCCCGTCAAGCCTGGCGGCGCGGCGAAATCATCTGGCGCGACCAAAGCTTGGCCCAGGTGGCCGCCGAAATCGAGCGCTACCATCCAGTCCGCATCCAACTGGCCTCGCCCGGACTGGCCAGCCAACGCATCAGCGGCGTGTTCAAGGCCGACGACCTGAACGGCATCGTCTCCGCCATCGCCGCGTTGCTGAACGCCGAGGCGCGCCGGCCATCGCCGGAGGTCGTGGTATTTACCGAAAACCGACAACGCTTGTAACCGCTTAACGCAAAGCGCAATTTTGCCTCTCGGCGGAATTCAATTTTAGCGATCGCAATTTCAGAGGCGGACGTCGAATCGGTAGTGGTGTTCGCGCTGCTTTATTTAAAGCAGAGTTGGATGGCAAATAATGGCATGGACTGGTTTCAGCGAAGGTTGGATAATGCGGTTTATCAGCGATAAGAAGGGCCGTTCGTCACCGACGAACATCCGGCGTTTTCAGACCTCGTGAATCCACTTTGGATATAATTGTCATGACAACGTCTGACGGCTATACTGCTCTCCTCTGTGTATAGGAGGCATTATGGCTATTCAATCGACTCGCACCACCAAACTTGACCTGCGATTATCGCCCGAAGCCAAGCAGACCTTGAGCGCGGCAGCCCAGGCAGCCCATTGCTCGGTCAGTCAGTTTGTATTGGCGAGTGCCTTGGCACGCGCCGCCGAAACGCTTACCGAGCGACAACGCTTTGAACTCAATGCCGAGCAATGGGAAAAATTTATGTCCGCGCTCGATGCGCCGCCACAACTTGTACCCCAGATTCAACGCTTGCTTCGCGAGCCGAGCCCCTTTGATCTGCCGACGACCGAATGACGGGGTTTCGGATTGAGAAGCTACGGCGCGATCATCCCGTTGATCGCTTTACCTGTGGGCACGAGGAGCTTGACCGCTTTCTGATTCGCTATGCCCTCGGCAACCAGCAAGCCAACGCTTCGCAAACGTATGTCGGTCTACATGACCAGGACGTCATTGGCTTCTACAGCCTGGTTGTGGGCGAAGTCGCTTTTAACGATGCGCCGGAGCGCTTGACCAAAGGCTTAGCCCGTCACCCTGTGCCGGTCATGTTGTTAGCGCGGCTGGCCGTGAGCACCGCCTGGCAAGGCCGTAAGATTGGTTCAGGCCTGTTAAAAGACGCGATGCTGCGCACGTTGCAGGCTGCCGACATTGGCGGTATTCGTGCTTTTGCGGTTCACGCCAAGGACTCCCCCGCAAAACGGTTCTACGAGCGGTTTGGTTTTGCCCCCTCACCGACAGATTCATTGCACCTCTACCGTCTCATCAAGGATTTGCGCCGTTCTCTCGAACAGTAACAACGTATTCCGATTAAAACCGCCAGTCGTTCCGATCGCAAAGCCGCCACGGGTTACAATTCAAACCCCGCCAGATTTTGAATGTCTGTGATCGGCCAATAAGCGACATTCAATTATTTCATCAAATGGGCAGTTGCTAGCCATAAAGCTGTCAAACAAGGTCGATTTATGAATAGACTTTGTGAGTTTAAAATCGCAAACTATAGCTACATGTTTTTTAGGGGGCAATCTGCAGATATTTCTGCTTACCCGCATGAATCAGAAATGTTTAATAAAAGCTAGAAAGCAAAAGAGATAAGAGAGTGTATTTTTGAAAACTTTACAACTTCAGCCACTATGGATTCAGCGGTTATTTGTTAACCTAGTGGAGATGCTTAATGTTCTTCAGAAAATTTAAAAAATATAAACCGTGAAGTTATTCAGGTTTTTTGATTCTAACAGGTTAGTGCAAAACTATTTTTCAGTCTTAAGAGAAATTATATTTAGTGCAGGCAAAACATAACTGACTACTAGATATTGATTAAATTCTGAAATATTGTTTTTAGCTAACCAAATAATGAACAGTAATTGTATTCAGTGATATATTGATCATTATTTCCGTATAATTATTAAATGCTTACATTGCAACATAAAAAAATGATTTCAAAAAAAGTATTGTTCTTGCTGTTGTTTGGATTTGGATGTTCTAAGCAACATATCAATTCACAATATGCTGCAAATGACTATAGTCAAAATAAATATAAGTACTATTCACAAGCACAGCCAAACAGTACATTGAAGAGCGCTATTTCACCAGTCAGTATCGATAGATGGGAAAGTATTCTTCCTTTGAATCGTTATGAAAGGACAGCAACATGGATGCTGGATAAATCGACTGATCTTTCAAAACAAGCAACAGTGCTATTGAAAAATGGAGCAGATGAATCAGTATTGAATTTATTAGTACAATCCATGACGCTATCAATTTATGGTTCAGAGTTAACTACAAATGAAGATAAATCAAAGCTTGCCGATGCACAAGCAGCCATGAGAAGTGCCTTGGAAAGCAAAGGGGTTGATTTTAAAATAATAGCATCATCACTTGATAATCTGAAAATTGCTTTTAAACGTGAAATTCAATACATACTTGAAGCCGAACCAGTCACAATCGAAGGAGCTAACCAGTATTTTGACACAAAACTAATACCGAACTGCAGTGCTGATGGAATTTGTAATTCTTTTGTTTTAGAAATAAAAAATAAATCTGATAAAAATATCGAGTTAAACTGGAACAAAACACTTTATATTCATAACGGCCAAACCTCTGGTGGTTTTATGTTTGAAGGTGTTCTTTATGCTGAAAGAAACAATCCAAAATCGCCGGATATCCTTTTTTCAAAAAGTACTTTTTTAAAGGAAATATACCCAAATAATCTTGTTGAATATGTTTCAGGAAGGCACGGTAGTTGGAATAATAAAGTTTTCCCATTAGGTGAGAACGGTATATTTTTGACTTTGGTAATAGATGATAAAGAAGTTACACAAAAACTTACTACACGGGTACTTGAACGACAGGTTGTAGTTAATGTGCCATAATCTTTGAAGAAAAAAATCAAAATAATATTTTAAGATATGAGGAATACGTTGATCTATGTTGTCGTATTTAGCGTTTTAACTAATTCAATAACTTGTTTAGAATCTTTATTTTTCGATCCAGATTATATTCTCTAATTTTGTTAACTAAAAATATAAGTAGCCAGATAGCAATTACTATGAAAATGATAGAAAAAGCAACCTCTGAATATGCTCCTGAAAAGTAATGAAAATTTTGAATCAATGAATAAATTGAGGTTTTTCTAATTATAAGATAAAAAATGCACCAAATAAAACCCATAACTGATGCGAACAACAAAAGGTTAGAAATTGGTGATCTGGCTTCATTTTTTGCCCTTTCCCAATCATGTTTAAGCAAAAGCGAAATTTTCGTTTCCAAAACGGTGAAACGTTCATAATTTGGCTCGGAGCATAGTTCGGTTATGCACGTTAATATTTGCTTATCTAAGATATGATTGGGGTCTGGATTCAGACTAAGCTTTAAATAAGTTGATGTCATCCTTGTTTTATTTAGACGTTCTCCATTTAATTTTGGCAAATTCACTGCTTCACTCAATAAGCACATCGTTTCCTTTATCTTCTCCCTCCATTTGGCTCTTTCTTCAGTTATGTATTTAAGTGCAATCGTTTCTTGATGCGATTTTCTGGTAAAAAAAACAGTTACTAGTGCTGCTAAAACACTAGAGCTTAAAAATATTGTTACAATATTAACTATTTCCAATTATTATATCCCTAAGGCATTACTTAAGTTAAAAAAATATTATGCTTTAAAACAGCAAAAGATCTGATAGATAATTAACTCAATAGCGACAAAAATAATTCATTTATAACGACTTATAGTATGTACGAAAAGTACTTATAAAATAGAATTGCTTTTTATAATTGAATTGGAGAAATGTAAAATTTATTGCCTTACTTTCACTATCATTAACAGATTAGTGAAAAACCATGCACTAGACAATAAATTTAACTGAAAGAATTTTTTACTTAGTGCCAAATCTAACCTTGCAGCGCTAAATATAGTGCTATATTGATTGCAAAAAATAGTTTTTCACCAACCTGTTAACAGGTTGTTGAAAAAATGAACTTATCCGTTAGCCAGGTACTATATACAGTACAAATCATAGATGTAGACCGCTATATCTAGTGATGGAAAATTTGATTTTTGCAAAAATCAACAGCCTGTTAAAGACTTATTTATTTCTTAGGCAGGTTACCTAATTATAAAATTTAGGGCGAAAATATTTAAATCAACAGCACAGCTGTTTCAATCCACTAACTATATAACACACTCAAGGCATTAAAACTCACCTACGATATCGATAAGGATCTGAATAAGAAACGCTACTCACTCTGCCATCCATAAAGGTTATCATTATTTGACTAACCGTGTTTGCAAGAACTTTATATTCCAAATGATTATAGGTCCAAACATCAATTTTATTTGCTCCCATATAGCTTGTATGTGTCGAATCTGGCTTTCCATAGCGTTCGACAATAGTATTTTGAGAAAATCCAACCAAATTTGGCCGTTCCTTTGCTAAATTTTCTAATTTTGGGGTAATCGCGCAAGCCGATAATGTAAATGCGATGAAAATATAATATACTAAGGTCAGTCTCATTTAATCTCCATTTTGATTGAGTAATTACCTGTATGGGTTCTTAGATTGGTTCAATCTCTACAACCCCCTGTAAGCCCGCGTAGATCCGATTAGCTACCCCGGAATCTTAACTTCGAATTGTGCAATTCGCAAGCTAACCGCACCAATATACTGAATGGCAACTTAGGAACCCATTTCTGTCACCGCAATTTACACCTCATCTGACAACAATGGGTCGATCTCGCTCATTGCGCCCACGCCGTTGCTCCGTCGGAGCGCCAACGCTATCCACCAAAACTTCGACGAACCTTACCGGCACCGTAACTTGTCGATCGCGGCGCTTGGCGAGGCGAGCGTCGGCGCGACGGACCCGGAGCTACAGGTTGCCGAGCCAGAAGGTTGCCACCGATCTGGCGGATTCTTGCTCGATCCTTCGCGGTTGGGGCGAATCGAAGCTGTTCAGGGTCTTTATCACTCGACGAGTTACCATTACAACACCGAACAATCCATTGCGGACACGGACCGAGAACATCGAGCGACGCCTGATCAACAGGCAAGCTTCTAATGCAAACACCGAGTGACGCGTGTTTAACAGCGGCGCTCCGCAACTCGACACCGGACATCCGCCGATGAACAGGCGACGATCTCGATTAAACATCGAGCCGTCGCTGATTAACAGGCAGCCGTCTCTGCCAAACAGCGGCGCGTGTCCGATCAACAGTGGCGCTTGCGTGTTAAACAAGCGGCGCCCACTGTCCATATTAGAAGACCGCGTGTTCAGCGTGAAGGTCTACACCTTCGTCGCGGAACCCTGGATGTTTAATTGGCGACACTGCGTGTTGAGATAAGAACGCTGCCGGTATCAACGGCAACATAGCCTGTCGCGACGACACCGCTGCCGATCGAACGCGGACACCTGACTGCTCAAACCGCACTGCGGCGGGTTTCGATGGGAACGGTGCGATTTATCGGCGGCACCGGCAATGAAGGTCATGCAAGCCCGGAATTATTTCCCCATCAAGACGGTGTCGTAAAAGTCGAAACAGAACCCTCTCCCGCAAGGAGAGGGGCTTTTACGACACCCTC
>NZ_MKMC01000041.1:0-14365 GCF_001856095.1 Methylomonas sp. LWB | reverse complement strand
CGTCGAACAGCGTGGGCAGCGGCGCCAGGAGCAAAGCCGACCGGTTTTGGTCAAAATCGAAGCCCTGCTGCTACAACATCTGCATGCGGTAATCCCCGGTAGTTTGCTGGGCAAGGCTTTGCATTACTTGTCATCGCAGTGGTCCAAACTGATCCGCTTCGTCGACAACGGCGCTTGGCCCATCGACAACAACCTCTGCGAAAACGCCATACGCCCCTTCGTGGTGGGCCGCCGCAATTGGTTGTTTTGCGATACGGTGGCCGGCGCCCGTGCCAGCGCTAATCTTTACTCGTTGATCGAAACCTGCAAGGCCAATAGCGTCGACCCTTACACCTATCTGGTCGATCTGTTCCGAAAGCTTCCCACCGCAAAAACTGTCGAAGAGTTCGAAGCGCTGTTGCCTTGGAATCTCGACGCCCTAACGGACTAATCGCACGCCAACGGTTAAGTCATTGTCCGTTTCAGTTCTAGTGCGTCCTTCAAAGATCGCTTACACACTTTCGAGGAAAACCACGCTTCTATTACTCGGCTCCAGAGACAAAACAACGAAGCACGAGGCAATAAGCATCGTCACCGTCTTGAGCAAGCACTGTGAAAGAACATACCCTGGCATCTCCGACTTGTACGCATCGCTATGCGAAAGCGCACACCCAAACTTTGAAGGCATGTGCTTTGGGTACTCAAGAGTTGACCACGAAGCCCATGCCTCAGAGTTTTCAAACAACATGTGCGAGATGTACGAAGAAAGACATCTCTCGGCAATGGAACTCTGCGCCGCTGTCTTTGAGCACGAATACAACACAGTTTGGCCGAATCTATTTACGCGCTTGGAAGCATGGGTCGAAGAGAACGACGGTAGCTTGGAGGCAACCAAAGAATGAAACCGGCGTCTAACCTTGCGCTCAACACGGACCGCCTGCAAGCTGCGCTTGCAGGTTCCCTCCGGCCTTCGGCCTCCGACGGCCGGTTAGCTCCACGTTATGCGTCCTGACCTCGGCTCCCTTCTACCGGCTGGCAAGCCCGCGTAGCTCCGATTAGCGATAGCGTAATCGGAGGGATGTTGACCTCGAAATGTGCGATTACGCAAGCTAATCGCACCTACATTTTCAATGGCAGCTCGGTAGGTCATGCAGTCGAGTCTCTCCGACCACACCATCAAACGCGGCGGACATTTCCGCGATCGACGGCCGATACGCTCGGCTCATTCCGGTTCATCGGAATTTAATCCTTCGTTCAGCTTCAATTTAACTCGCTTGTTGTAGGGTTTTATAGGTTTCGGGCAACTCGGTTGGGGAAACAGCCATGCGAGCGTCGTCTGGCAAGAAGCATTTTTCGCCGGATTTGAGTTCGCTAACGATACCGGTGTACCGCGCGGAGTTTCGAGTTCGATTAGGAAGATATGCGCATCGCCGACGTTAGCGATACCGTAACCGAGCCGGTTAATCGGGCGGAGAACGGACCGAAAGTCGCTGTCTAGGTCCGGTTTTAAAGATCAAGAGACTCGTTTAAGAGTCCATCATTTGTCACTTAGGCTTCGCGGCCGGAGGTCACCATGGGTATTCGTTACGTTAGTTTGAATGTGTTGCTGATGCTGATCGGCTGTGTGCTGGCCGGGCGCGTGAGCGCATTGGACATTTCGTCGGCCGCGTTAAGCTTGAGCGCAGGGCAATCGAGCGCGGTTTCGATTGACGAGCGGCGCGGCAAAGTGACGGTTAAATCGAGCAATGCTTCGATTGCCAGCGCCAAATATGGCGATGAGCGCGTCAACATTAAAGCGCGCAAGGCGGGCAACGCGACGATTACCGTCAAGGACGGCAACGGCGCGCAATCGATAGCCGTCACGGTATCCGCCGCGCCGGTATTGACCATATCGCCCAGCGAGCTGGAAATTGGAGTCGGCGACACCGCGACGATCAACGTCGCCAATCCGAACGGGAAGGTGAGCGTCAAGTCGTCCAAGGCCGCTGTCGCCAGCGCGGTTTACGGCAACGCTGTCGTCACGGTCAAAGGCTTGAAGACCGGCGACACTACGGTAACCGTCAAGGATGCCAAATCCAATAAAAAGGCCAAGATTAAGGTGGTGTCGCGGTCTAGCAGTTCGTTAAGCGTCAGTCCCGGCAATATATCGCTGAATGTCGGTGCCACCGCCAATATCACGGTCGGCAATGCCAGCGGTAACGTCAGTGCTATAACCGGGGATGCTTCGGTCGCCGGCGTTAGTTACAGCAACGGTATTGCGGTGGTGACCGGGGTGAAGGCCGGCGCCACCACGATCACGATTCGGGATAGCAAGACCGAGAAATCGGTCGCGGTGACCGTATTGAATGCCACGGTCTCGGGCGAGTATTCGCTGATGGCCTGGAACGATTTGGGCATGCACTGCATGGACGGCACCGACTTCTCGGTGTTTTCCATCCTGCCGCCTTACAATACGCTCCATGCGCAACTCAAGAATAAAAGCGGTAAGTTGGTGAGCACCAATGTCACGCTGACCTACCAAGCGGTTGCCGATACCAGCGGTTCTATCAATACCAGCAGTGCCGACAAAACCAACTTTTGGTCATGGGTGGACGACTTGTTCGGCCTAAGTCCGGCGGACAATGTGGGCGTGAACCTGGACGGCCTGTCTAGCGGCACGCCGATGGCGGGTAATAAAACGCCTTCGTTGACGCCGGCGCCGATGACCTACAACGCCGCCTACGCTTGGTTCGAGGCCGAAGGTATTCCGGTGACGCCGTTCGACGATGCCGGAAATAAAAACTTTTATCCGACCGTCAAGGTGGTTGCCAAGGATACCGCAAGCGGCACGATTCTGGCCACGACGACGACGACGTTGCCGGTCAGCGACGAAATGACTTGCAAGGGATGCCATGCATCCACCGATGCTAACGATCCGGCGCGTAGTAATGCCAAACCGGCCGGCGGCTGGGTTTTCGACAACGACGCCGAGAAAGACTGGAAACGCAATATCCTGAAGTTACACGACGATCGGCATAAAGCCGGCGCGGCGTTTCAAGCCGCCGCCGCCAGTGTCGGTTACTCCGCTAACGGCTTGTTGCCTCAAGTGGACGATAATCACAAACCGGTGTTGTGCGTCGCTTGTCATGCCAGCAACGCCTATTTCGACAAGGAAAACAAAGTCAGCGTGATGGGCGGAATTGCAGGTATCGCGCCGTTTACCCAAGCCCTGCATCTCAAGCATGCCGGCGATTCGGTACTCGATCCTATCAGTCAAACGCCGCTGAACAGCATCGCGAACCGCGAATCTTGCTATCAATGCCACCCCGGTTCGAAAACCCAATGTCTGCGCGGCGCGATGGGTAAAGCCGTCGACAGCAGCGGCAATTCGCTGATGAGCTGCCAAAGTTGCCACGGCGATTTGAAAGCGGTGGGTAGCAGCGCTCGACAAGGTTGGTTCGAGGAGCCTACCTGCGAGTCTTGCCATAACAGTGCCGCGACAGGTAGACGGGCCACGACCGGCGTTGACGCCAACGGCAAGGTCATCGTGCCGGCCGACCACACGTTTGCCACGAATGCCAATACGCCGGTGCCGGGTCTGAATCTGTATCGGTTCAGCAAGGGCCACGGCGGCTTGCAGTGTGAGGCCTGCCACGGTGCCACGCATGCCGAGTACCCGTCCAGTCACGCCGACGAAAATCTGCAAAGCATCGCCTTGCAAGGCCATGCCGGTCCGATTGCCGAATGCAGCGCATGTCATACCACGGTGCCGAATACGGTGAACGGCGGTCCCCACGGTATGCACACCACGGGCAATGCCTGGGTCCATCAGCACGAAGATGCCGGCAAAAGCGGTTGCAGCTATTGTCACGGCACGACCAGCGCCGGGACGCCGCTGAGCGAAATCAAGGTGGCGAAAACCATTAACGCGGGCGAGTTCGGCACTAAAAATTGGCCGGCCGGGTATCGGGTTAGTTGCTACAGCTGTCACAACGGTCCTAATCCCTAGGGCGCTGCTGGCGTCGCGGAGCCGGCCGACTTGGTCGGCTCCCGATACTATCGGCTACCGTATCCGGTAGCACCAATGCCAAGGTTCGTAGATATATCCGTAGCGATTGCCGCGCGGGAACGACAGCGTGAAGCCGAATCGGCCCGCGTGCTCGGACAGCCAGGCGAAGGCGGCGGTGTTTTCGAAATCTTCGTCCAGGCCGGGGCAGCCGGGCGTGCCAACGTCTACCGCGCAGCCGCTATGGTGCTCGCTGTAACCGGGTGGGGCCAATATTTTAAGAACGACTTCCAGCGTCCGACTTTGCGCTAACTGGCGGCGGATCAGTTGCGCTTGAAAATCCAGCCCTCGAAAGCCGGATAGCAATCTTAGTTCCACGCCATCATCGGTCGCGGCCGTTTGCAGGATCGTCCAGGCTGCGGCGGCCTCCGGGCCTAATTGAAACGGCTTGGCGGCGCCAGGCGACATCACATCCACCAAGCGCTCCGGTTCTCGCCACAACTGCAGCCCGCGCGTGTCGGGCAAGTCAGCGGGAATGCCCAGCTCTAAAAAAATCGCCCTAACACGGCTGATGTAGGAGTCGGTCGAGTCGTCTTCCATGTTCGATAGTTGCCGGGATTTAGCCTAAATGTTGAGTCGGTATAGTGCTTGGGCTGGGGCGCGGCCTTGATGGCTAGTCGAGGTAACCGTAGCCGATAATTCCTCGAACGGATACCCCCAAATCTCCACTCCGGTTTGCGATCGAGCTTGCCCAACCCGAACAGCAATGGGCCGAAAATACTCATCGGACTGCCATGTTTATTGGTATGGCGCGCTACCGACGTATATCTGGCCGGTAGCTGTGCCGTTAAAATCAGACCTCCGCGCCGTTCAACCAGGTGTCATGCTTGTTGCATACGCTGAGTGCGTAGAGCGCGCCGCTGTAGCCTTCCAGCGGAAAGGTCGAAACCGGTACTGTGTCCTTGGCCGGATCCAGCATATGTTCGGCGAGGAATTTAAAATTTTTATCGAGCAGTATGTGTTTGACGATGTAGTGCTCGTAGCCTTTCATTTCGTGCGGTGTGGTGACTTTAACCAGCGTTTTGCCGCCATCCTTGCTGATCTCGATGACCGGCAGGTGGGTAGCGGCTTTGCCGGCCCAACGACCTTGCGACTCTTGGGTGTAGAACAGCTCGCCCTGCGGCGTGGGTAGTTTGGTTTCGGCGTGACCTAGCGCGGGGACGGCGAGGCCGGCGACCGAAGCGGCGGTACTCAGTTTTAGAAAATCGCGACGTTCCATAGTGGGCTTCCTGTGTGAGTGGCTGAGTGAAATGTCGGTGAGAACCGACGGAGATACAACGATAATCGATAAAGTCGAAGCGGTAAAACGGATTTAGCCAGCCTCCACCGATGCGCCGCGCAAGCGACCGTACGACCAGTAGGCCGCGCATGCGCCTTCCGACGACACCATGCACGACCCCATCGGGTTCTCGGGCGTGCAGACGGTGCCGAGCAGTTTACAATCTTGCGGTTTTTTGGCGCCGCGCAGGATCGCCGGGCATTCGCAGCCCTTGACGTCGCTGGCGCGAATTTCCGGAATCGGGTAGCGGCGCTCGGCGTCGAAATCGGCATATTCGGCGCGGATTTGCAAGGCGCTGTCGGCGATCAATCCCAGGCCGCGCCATTCGAAGGTCGAGCGCGGCTCGAACACTTCGGCGCTCAAGGTTTGCGCCTTGAGGTTCCCGTCGCGGCTGACGGCTCGGCTATATTCGTTTTCGACGGCGTGCCGGCCGGCGTTGAGTTGGCGGACCAGCATCAGCGCCGACTGCATCACGTCCAGTGGCTCGAAGCCGGCGATCACAATCGGTTTATCGTATTGCTCGGCAAAGACCTCGTAAGGCCGGCTACCGATCACGCTGCTGACGTGCGAAGGGCCGAGAAAGGCGTCGATCGCCACCGGCTGCGGCGCGTCCAAAATCGCCCGCATCGCCGCCGGCGTCAGCACGTGGTTACAGAACACCGAGAAATTGGCTAGGCCCTCGGCCCGCGCTTGTTGGATTGCGACCGCGGTCGGCGGCGTGGTGGTCTCGAAGCCGATCGCAAAAAACACCACCGGCCGGCGCGGATTCTCCCGAGCGATTCGCAACGCATCTTGCGTCGAATACACCATCCGGATATCGCCGCCGGCGGCTTTGGCTTTCAGCAGGCTGTTACGGCCGCTGGCCGGCACGCGCATTAAGTCGGCGTAGGTGCAAAGGATGACATCGTGTTGTTCGACCAACTGAATGGCGTTATCGATACGGCCGGTTGGCAATACGCAAACCGGGCAACCCGGACCGTGCACGAACTCGACGTTGGCGGGCATCAAATCTTGAACGCCGTAACGAAAAATGGCGTGGGTATGGCCCCCGCAAAATTCCATCAATCGGTAATGCCGCCCTGGATCGACGGTTGCGGCAATCGCACCGGCCAATTGCTTGGCCAAGTCTTGTTGGCGGAATTCGTCGATGTATTTCATGACGCGGTCAGACCAGCCTCGGCAAATAATGCCAATGTTTTCAGAGCCTCCGCTTCGTCTATCTTATTAAGCGCATAGCCGACATGTACCAACACGTAATCGCCGACTACAACGTCGTCTACCAAGGCCAGCGACACTTCCACTTTGACGCCGTCCACGGATGCCGTTGCCATCTGTTGATCGGATTGGATTTCTATGATCTGGGCGGGTAGGGCTAGGCACATGGTGAGTTTGAACGACAGGCTAGTTAAAAAAATATAGCCGGCTAGAGCGGCCATTCGCAACGGGTATTTTGCCGATAATCGCCGGATTTAGCGAGTAACGCGATATAAGAATTCATCGAGTTTTTGGCCGCAAGGGTTTGTGTTGGCGCGAGCTACTGGCAAAAAGTTCCGTACTTTCATCTGATTTTAATCTTGAAAGTGAATTAATACCTTGATATTGCGACTCATATCACACTATGATCGGTCAACAACAATAATTCACCAAATCCGGATCCACTATGCGTGCTTTGATTTTGCTAATCATGGCCTTATTCGCGGGAGAAAGTTATTCCGAGACTGAAATTGCCGGCGCCGAATGCGAAGAGGCACGGGCGGCTCGCTTAGTTTCGTTGCAAGGGTCGGTTTCGGTCGAGTTCAATCACCGATGGCGCGCCGCCGTATTGGACGAGCGCCTGTGCGAGGGTAGTCGGGTCAAGGTCGAGGCGAATAGCCGTGTTTCTCTACAACTCCCCAATGACGAAATCTTACGCCTGGATAAAGAGACGGTTCTGTCCTTAAACGGTATCAGTCAGGATCAACCGACGGTATTGGATTTGGTGAAAGGCTTTGTCCATTTTCTGAGTCGTACGCCCAAACGACTGACCGTGACCACGCCGATCGCCAATGCCGGTCCGGAAGGCACCGAGTTCGCGTTGCGTGTCGACGACACCCAAGCCGCGCTCTGGGTTTACGAAGGCGGCGTCCGCTTTTTTAACGCTCAAGGCAGCGTCAGTTTACAGCCGGGTCAAAGCGCCGAAGCCGGCCTGGGCCAGGCACCTCGCGCGGTCATCGACTTGCGGCCCGCCGACGCTGTCAGCTGGGCGCTCTATTACCCGCCGCTGGTCTCGGCCAATGCGTCGTCGCTGTCTCCGTCATTGCAGTCGGCGTTGCTGGATTATCGGCAAGGCCGCATCGACGCCGCCTTAAAAAACCTGGACGCGTTGCCGGAGAGTCGGGACAGCTTGAAAATTAGGGCAGCGTTGCGCCTGATCGTCGGCCGGGTTGAGGCGGCCAAGCAGGATGTCGCGGCCTTGTTGGCGGCCGATCCGAACGATGCCGATGCGCTGGCCTTGCAATCGGTGGCTGCGTTGACCCTGAATGCCAAGGACGACGCATTGGCACTGGCGCGGCGCGCGGTGGCTGCAAGTCCGCAATCCGTACCGGCCCAGAGCGCGCTGTCTTATGCCGAACAGAGCCGCTTCGAACTGAGCAACGCCTTGCAAGCCGCCGTGCGCGCCACCGAATTGGCGCCGGAAGATGCGTTGGCGTGGGCGCGCCGCGCCGAACTGGAAATGGCCAATGGCTTGACCGACGCCAGTCTGGCTTCGGCGCAAAAGGCGTCCGCACTGGACCCGAACCTGGAGCGCACTCAAAGCGTGATCGGTTTTGCCGAACTGGCGCGCGTCAACATCGATGCCGCTAGGCAGCACTTCGAGAATGCGGTGAAGTTGGATTCGACGGCGCCATTGGCTCGTCTGGGGCTGGGCTTGGCGAAGATTCGAGCCGGCGAACTGGAAGAAGGCCGCGCGGACCTGGAGATCGCCGCGACGCTGGACCCCGGCAATTCGCTGATCCGCAGCTATCTCGGCAAAGCCTATTACGAAGAACGCCGCGATCCGCTGGCCCGCGATCAGTTCGATTTGGCCAAACAGCGCGATCCCAAAGACCCGACGCCTTACTTCTACGACGCAATTCGCAAGCAAACCACCAATCGTCCGGTAGAAGCCTTGCACGACATGCAGCAAGCGATTGAGCTGAATGACAATCGGGCGGTGTATCGGTCGGAGTTGCAGTTGGACCAGGATTCCGCGGCGCGAACGGCAAATATGGCAAGGATCTACAACGATTTGGGGTTTGGTAGGGTAGCCCTGAAAGAGGCATGGAAGTCGCTTGCAAGTGATGCGACAAATCCTTCGGCGCATCGATTTTTATCTGATACCTACCGCGAACCTCGCTTCCGAGTTGCTAGAGCCAGCGAATTGTTACAAGCCCAGTTATTGCAACCCATCAACATTACCCCGGTACAGCCGCAATTGACCGATGAAAACATCGGTTTTTTGAATAACACCGGGTCGGGGTCTATATCGAACAATGAATACGATCCTCTATATACCTCAAATGGGGCTCATTTAGTCCTTAACGGTGCATACGGCAGTAGAAACACCAAATCCGATACGGCGGTGGTATCTGGTGTTTACGATCATTTGTCGATGAGTTTCGGGCAATTCCATTATCAGACCGATGGATTCAGGGAAAATGACGATTATCGGCAAGATGTATATGACGTCTTTGCCCAATACGCTTTAACCGAGCGATTTAATATCCAGTTAGAGCTGAAGAGCGAAGACATTCGTTCTGGCGATGTGCCGTTGCGATTAGACGGTTATCATGCCCAAAATCTAAGGCAAGCGATTGAGCAAGATACGGCCAGAGTGGGCGCGCATTATAAAATTGATAACAAGCAAGACCTCGTATTCTCGTCTTTTTACACCACGAGAAACGATGTCTCGACTGATTTTGCCTTTGTGCAGGGTGCCACGCCGTCGACCAGCTTTAACAAGTCAACTTTCGTGGGTTCCGAGAACAACAATTTTCAGACCGAGTTTCAATATCTATACAATGCGCAAAAGCTCGATATTCTGTCAGGTGTCGGCTATTTGGCTTCGCAGTCCGATGATCTGATTAAAAGTTTATCAAGGCGCGCGGTGTTCCCTTTTGATGTAAGACGAAATAAAAGGTTTACCTATTTTATTCCTGGGCAGAGTGCCGAAAGTTATTTTAATTGGTACGGCTATTCGAAGCAGCGGCTTTTACCCGGTGTATTGTCCACGCTTGGTCTGAGTTTGGACTTATATAGGGACACGCATGTTGAGCTGCATCAGCTAAACCCGAAGTTCGGTTTGACGTGGGAGCCAATCAACGACTTGCTATTGCGAGGAGCATTTTTTAGAACGCTCAAAAGACCTCTCGCCGCAAATCAAACTATCGAACCTACCCAGGTTGCTGGCTTTAATCAATTCTACGATGGTATTAATGGAAGCTCGGCGTGGCAATATTCGGTTGGATTGGATTACAAGTTCAACCGTTTTGTATATGCCGGTGGAGAGGCGATCTGGCGGGATATTTCGCAAATTCAGTCGTCATTTTCAAGCAATGTTTTTACTCGGCAAAATCGAGACGAGCAATCGTATATAGCTTACGTGTATGCCACGCCCACGGATATGCTTTCGTTAAAAGCGGAATATCGATATTTGCGTTTTGATTCAAGTTTTATTGTCAACCAAAGCGTCTCTTCGGATCCAAGTGCTGTTGCCACTCATCAGGTACCGATTTCTTTAAACATTTATCATCCTAACGGTATATACGGCCGTTTTACCGCCACTTGGGTAAACCAGCAAGTGAATTATGTGACCGATCTTGACATCGCGCCGGCAGGCACATCGCCGATTACTAAGAAGTATGAGGATTTTTGGACATTTGATGCATCGGTCGGATTTAGAATGCCGAAACGCCTTGGAACGGTAAGTTTCGAAGTAAGAAACCTATTCGATAACAGGTTCGGATTTCAGAGTGAGTTCGATGCCAGTGGTCCTCAGCTCAGCGCCTTTATCCCCGAACGGCAAATGTTTGCTAAATTGACACTATTTTATTGATTTTAACTGAGATGGAATGGAGAGTAATAATGAAAAATAGAAATTTAATGTTTGGAGCTTTTCTTGTCATTAGCCTTGTTTCGCTAGCTTCGTGCTCGATGAGCGAGAGGATTGCTAGCCTGACTAAGAAAAATGTGCCGATGGCAAGCGGCGTCGATTTTAAATCCAACCGCTTTGTGGTAGTAAATTCCTTGGACGGTAAGGAAGTAGCCTCTTGTGGAGATAGTGAAATACCTTCAGGTCGCGACGCTTACAAGAATAATGAAAGCGGTAAAGGTGACAGTTGCGGTGTTAAAATCATCCAAGTCGATGACGCTGTATTAAACGCATTGAAAGTTACCGCACCAGTTGAAGGGCGCATATCAAAAGACGGAAAAGAAGTAAATGCTAAGTTTTTCGTATCGGTTTTAGCTATCTACGAAGGTTCCGTGTGTACTGTTTATTACAATAATGGAAAAAAATATAAAGTATGCGTTCCTGAAGACTCAGCTGAGTGGTAGACGTATTTATCTCTGATTGGTACACGATTTTTCGTTTACTGTTATTTAGGAGGTGGTTAGTTTGTAACGAGAAAGTGTTGTACTTTTACAAATGCGATTTTTAATTTTCTCGATTTTATCGTTTGGCATAGCGGTAGCTATTAATTTTTGCTTTGGTAAATTTACGTATATTGGTGATGGTTATTTTTATCGGATAAGAGGAAACGTTCCGCTTAGTTCGAAGTTGCTCGTGGTTGCCATGGACGAAACCTCCGAAGCCGATTTAGGCGTCGGCAACGACTTGACTCGCTGGCGCCGCTACCACGCCGGATTGATTCGGGAGTTGCATCGTCAGGGCGTTGCGTTGGTCGTGTTTGATTTGCAGTTCATTCGCTCCGATCCCGAGGTCGATTCCGACCTCGCGGACGCGATGCTAGAGGCCGGCAACGTGCTTGCCAGCGACTGCATACAGATGTTTCGACGCGCGACCGAGGACTTTTTCGGGCGGGAAGAGTGCTCCGAAAGCAATAAGGATTCGGCACTTTCAAAAACAGGGGGTGCGGGCGGTGAGCTGGCGGAGCCACTCGTGGCGCTAAGAAGAATTTCCGCTAATCCACGGTTGGAGCCCGCGCTTCTAGGTCATGCGCCGTTTGTGTTGGCCAACGATGCCGAAGACGCGACGATACGCGAAACGTGGTTGTATCTGGACGAATTGGGGGAAATGCCAAGTTTGCCGGTCGTGGCGTGGGCGACGTATCTGGATCGGATGCAAGGGTTCGAACAGTCCAAACCTCGGGACGCTTCCTACATGGATTGGCTTGCGGAGCTACGCCGAACCTGTTTGGCGGCGAACGGTGACCGCGTTAGTCAGAAAGTCGATCAGCGGCTAGTCGGCATAGTTTGCGGCGAAGAATCTCGGTTCATCAATTTTTACGGGCCGCCGCAAACCTTGCGGATGGAGTCCTACAGTCAGGTATTACAAGGCAAGGTGGGCGACCTGCGTGGCAAGGTGGTCTTTGTCGGTAAAGCCAATCGGCAATACGCGGCCGGCAAGACCGATTTCTTTCAAACCCCGTTGACCGATGCGCGTACCGGCAAGATGGCCGGCGTGGAGATCATGGCGACGGTGTTTGCCAATTTGCTGGAAGACCGCTTTATCCGAACTCCGCTGCCTCACGGCGCGGTCTATGCCGGATTCGCGCTGATGTTGGCATTGTTGCTGTCCGTCTTACCCGCTTGGACGGGCTATGCGGCTACCGCGTTGTTTGCTGTGAGTTACGTACTGACGGCGGTTTGGTTGTTCGCTCGTCACGCCGTTTGGTTGCCTGTGATTACGCCTTTGTTTGTGATGCTGCCGACAGCATGGTTGACCAGTTTGGTGATGGCGCGCCGCGAGTTGTTGATTGAGCGACGGCGCATGCTGGCCTTTGTGCGTCGCGTATTTCCGCAGTGGGCCGGCGCGTTACCGCTTGCGGAGTCCGGCGGCCGCAAAACAGCGTTCGCCGCTACGACCCATCGGGAAATTCGCGGCGTGTGCCTGGCCACCGACATCGAAGGCTATACCTCGCTCGCGGCGGGTCGCAGCGCGGAACAGATGTGGGAGTTATTGAACGCCTATTATCAAGTGCTCGGTCGTCCGGTCGGCGCGCGCGGCGGCGCGGTCGCGGACGTGACCGGCGATTCGATGATGGCGGTTTGGTTCGAGTTATCCGAATCCGAACGGCACACAGCCGCGTGTTTGGCGGCCCTGGACATGCAGGCGGCGGTTACCCAATTTAATCAAACCTCGGGGCTGGAGCCCATTCGTACCCGAATCGGCTTGTACGTCGGTGAAATGATCCTGGGCGGACTGGAAAGCGGTCAGGCGAATCATTATCGAGCGATAGGCGATACCGTGAACACCGCATCGCGTATTCAGGGGGTCAACAAATTCTTGGGTACTCAAATACTCGCATGTCGGGAATTGGTCGATACCACTGCCATCGCTTACCGGGCGGTTGGGCGATTTCGGGTGGTTGGGCGTGCCGAACCGGTCGACCTGGCGGAGATCGTGGCCCCCGAAATGGGACCGATTGATGGCGGTTTCGCGGTCGCGCTTTCGGCGTTTCAGCGAGGCGACTGGCAAGTTGCGATAGAGGGATTTCAATCCGTCCTTAAAAGAGGTACCGATGGTCCGGCGAATTTCTATTTGGCCTTAGCCCAAGGCTATCAGAATCAACCACCGATCGATTGGGATGGCGTTGTTACCCTGGATGCTAAGTAATCGATTGCTTTCATCGTTAACGAAACCGGTATGCAATCTTCCGCTCATAGTCCTTTTTCTCCCTGTTTGGCGGCACGATCCAAAAAGCCAGGCCGATCTGAAGTGCCTACTGTAGTTTGCTCCGCTTGGCACCCAGCACCGTCACAAGCCATGCTGGGCCGCTAGTTTGCGTAAACCTTTTCCTCTCGTTCCGATTTAAAGCCCAAATCTGGAATCTCTAGTTCATCTCGTCCTTCCGTTTTGATTAGTCATCAGTGTATTGAAAGGGCTTGTCGTCACCGTATCGTGGTGAGTAGGGCATATCCCTTGATCTATCGTTAAATAACACAGTTAAATAATTTTGCGGTTGGGCAATCACAGCAAATACGCGGGTTTCCGAAAAGGCGCGGTATTTGCTTTATAGCAAGAATGCTAAGTCTTAATTGCCGTAAAAATTCGTCGTGTCACAGGCGAAATTGGCCGCGCCAGTCTAGCCGGATTAGCGGCGCGGAGGAATTTTTGGGGAAAAACGTCCGGCATGAGTGTTTGATTTCGCTGGTTTCGGTCGGCGTGTTCGTAGGGTTTATCGATAACAACGAATTATTTTAACCAAAAATGAGAAATCCCCCGGCTTAGCCGGGGAGACAGCAGGGGTTTGACATTTAGAGGAGTCCATCAGGAAACTCGAGAGCGTGAGCCGCCAAGCAAACGCAAGAGGAGAACCTGATGGACGAGAACGAAAGCTTAAGCCACTCGAAATGGGAGTGCAAATATCACGTTGTGTTTATTCCCAAGTGCCGTCGCCGAACGCTGTATAGGGCGTTGCGCAAGCATTTGGGCGAGGTGTTTCGAAGGTTAGCGAGCCAGAAAGAAAGCCGAATATTGGAAGGGCATTTGATGCCGGATCATGTGCATATGTTGATCTCTATCCCGCCGAAATATGCGGTGTCGCAGGTGATTGGCTATATCAAAGGGAAGAGTGCGATTCACTTGGCCCGTGTTTATGGTGAAAAGAAACAGAGCTTTGTAGGTCAGCATTTCTGGGCGCGGGGGTATTTTGTTTCGACAGTGGGTCGGGATGAAACGATGATACGGGAGTATATCCGTCATCAAGAACAGGAAGACCAACGAGTCGAACAAATGAACCTTTGGCAATGAGTCGCCGCCTATTGGCGGCTAAAGTTAAAGGGCCGCGTCAGCGACCCTATTTACCGCTTTGAGCGGTTCACAACATAAAGCCCCCGGCTTTGCCGGGGGATATTTACTT
>NZ_MKMC01000040.1:0-14459 GCF_001856095.1 Methylomonas sp. LWB | reverse complement strand
CGGCGCCGGTGGAGGCGCGGGTTTCGGCACCTCACTGTTTTCCAGCACCGTTGGCGACGGCGGTTTGTCTTCGACCAGCGGGCAAACCACCTCCTTGCAAATGCAGGCCAGCGTGTCGGCGGATGGCGGCAATGCGTTTACGATGCCGGCTCAAGCACTGTCCAGCCTGGATACCAGCTCGGGCGTCAGTTTTCAGGCTACCCAGGCCAATGGCGCCAGCCTGCCGAGTTGGGTACGTTTCGATCCCGCGACCGGCGGCTTGAGCGTGCGAGAAGGACAGGGCGGCGATAACACCGTCGTCAAAA
The DNA here is from genome assembly GCF_001856095.1 of Methylomonas sp. LWB. NCBI lineage: Bacteria > Pseudomonadati > Pseudomonadota > Gammaproteobacteria > Methylococcales > Methylococcaceae > Methylomonas > Methylomonas sp. LWB. Next base: position 14,154 of record NZ_MKMC01000040.1, on the reverse strand, counting down.
TCACCGCGACCGACGGACGGGGCAACCAGACCGTCGTGACCGTGGTGCTGAAACCGCAGAACCGGCCAGGCCAGGGTACGGGCGGCGAAGGTCGGAGCGGAGGCGAAGGCCAGAACGGGGCCGGCGAAGGCCGGCCGGGCCAAGGCCAAGGCGGCGGACGCCCCGCTTCCGGCCGTGGCGGAGAGCCGCGCGCCGAGCTTGGCAAGACGCCGCTAAGCACGCAATTGCAAGCGTTCGGCAGCCAACGCACCCTACGGGATGCCGACACCCTATTGAACCATCTGGCGCGAGCGTTCCGCGATCCACGGGACGCCGCATGACTTTATCGACACAGGAATTCGCTATGGCTGAAAACCATTCCCGACCGACCCCTCGGTTTAATCCCGGCCTGTTGGCGGCGGCGATCAGTGCCGTATGGCTGACCGGTTGTTCGCTGACGCCTTCGCCGCTAACCCAGCAAGAGCGGCAGAGCCAGATCGGTCTCGATCAGAGTCAGTTGTTCAAGCAACAAGAACCGCTGACCGCGCCGTTGACCTTGTATCAGGCGATGTCGCGGGCACTCAAATATAACCTGGACCATCGGGTCAAGATGATGGAACGGGCGGTCGCGGAAGGCCAGGCGACCTTGGCCCGCTTCGATTTGTTGCCGGAAGTGGTGGCTTCGGCCGGCTATCGCAGCCGCGACAATTTCAACGCCTCGGCCAGCCGCTCGATTTCGACCGGCCGGCAATCGTTGGAAACCTCGACCTCGCAGGACCGTAGCCGCTACCTGGGCGATTTGAGCCTGCGCTGGAATATTCTGGACTTCGGCGTCAGTTATTTCCGGGCTCAGCAGGAAGGCAACAAGGCCTTGGTGACCGCAGAAAGCCGGCGCAAGGTCAGCCACAATTTGATGAAGGACGTACGTAGCGCCTATTGGCGAGCCTTGAGCGCGCAGCGAATGACCGCCAAGATTCAACCGGTGCTGGCCGAAGCCCGCCGCGCCTTGGAACTCGCCAGCCAGGCCGAGGCGGAAAAACTGCGGGCGCCTCTGGAAGCCTTGCGCTATCGAAAAAGCCTGCTGGAAATCGTTCGCCGCTTGGAAGGCTTATTGGAACAACAGCAATTGGCTAAAGCCGAATTGACCGGCTTGATCAATCTGCCGCCGAATCAGGACTATCAATTGGCCGATGTCGCGGCCGGCGCTTGGCCCGGCATCGCCACGCCGCAGTTGAGTCAGGAACAACTGGACGAATTGGCCTTGCAATTGCGTCCGGAATTGCGTCAGGAAATGTATCAAACTCGGATCGGCTCGGCCGAAGTCAAAAAAGCCATGCTGCGCTTGCTGCCCGGCGTCGAGGTGCAATTGGGCGGCAATTACGATTCCAACTCCTATTTGCTGAATCAAAGCTGGGGCGAAATCGGCACGCAGATTTCCAAGAATCTGTTCGAGCTATTGTCGGCGCCGCAAGCCATCGCCACCGCCGAGACGCAGGAGTCGCTGGCCAACTCGCGGCGTTTGGCCGCGCACATGGCGATTTTGACCCAGGTGCGGCTGGCCCGGCAGCAATTGGCGCTGAGCGAAAACCAATTGAAATTGACGTCCGAGCTCGACGACATCAATCAGCAGATCCACCATCACGTGTTGAACAGCGAGTTGACCGAAGCGATGAGTTCGCTGGAGCGGATACGCACGTCGGTCGATTCGGTCTTGTCCGAGTTGCAACGCCACCAAAGTTACGCGGATTCGCAGGATGCGCTGGGTAAATTGTATGTATCCCTGGGCTTCGACCCGTTGCCGGCGACGATGGCCGACGACAGCGTCGATACGCTGGCGCGGGCGATCGAAGCGATCGATCAGGATTGGGCGCAAGGCCGCTTTCCATCGCAAGCCACCGACGATCCGACGCCGGAAACCGCCAACGCCGGCCAGGGAGAACATTCCTGATGGGCAAAGCTTGGTTTTTGTTGGTCGGTCTGGCATTGGCGCCGATTTTGCACGCCGAGCCGGCCGCCGAGACCGAAATCCGCGCGCAGCTGACCGCGCGCAACGCCACCACGCTGTCGGCGGAACTGGCGGCGGTGATTAAGGAATTGACGGTGCGCGACGGCGAGCGCTTCAAAAAAGGCCAATTACTGGTCGCTTTCGACTGCTCCATCCAACAAGCGCAATTGGAAAAAGCCCGCGCCACCGCGCAGGGCGCCGCCAAGACCTACGAAGTCGATCAACGCCTGGCCAAGCTGGAATCGATCAGCGTGCTGGAAGTCGAGGTCGCCGCCGCCAAATTGGGCGAAGCCAAGGCCGACGTGGCCTTGACCCAGGCCGGTTTGGAAAAGTGCAAGATCGCCGCGCCATTCGACGGCCGGGTCGCCGAACTGAAAGCCCAGCGTCATCAACATTTGAAAGTCGGCGATCCGATCATGGATGTGTTGGACGACGGCCAACTGGAAGTCAAACTGATCGTGCCGTCGCCGTGGCTGCGCTGGCTGAAAGCCGGTCAAGCCTTTTCGGTACATATCGACGAATTGGACCGGGATTTCCCGGCCGAAGTCGTCACATTGGGCGCCCGTATCGATCCGGTCAGCCAAACCGTTGCCATTTTGGGGCGTATTACCGGCAAACACGCCGAATTGCTGGCCGGCATGAGCGGCCGGGCAGCCTTTCCCAGTCAATCACACTAATTCATGAGCGAGACCGAGGACGCCCGCTACCGTCAGGCGCGGGGCCTGGCGCTGCTGCTGCAACTGCAACGTCGGGCGCGGGCCGCCGAGGACTTGGCCGCGCTCGGCTTCGTGGCGGTCAACGAAACCCGCGGCTTGATCGAGTATCGGCAAGCCGCGCTATGGTTGGATAGGCCGTTGCGGCCGATCGCGGCCTTGTCCGGCGTCGCCGATGCCGATCCGCAAGCGCCGTATGCGGTCTGGTTGGCGGCGGTGTGCCGCTGGCTGCACGGCGCCGACCGCGCGGAGGCTTACCGCTGTATGCACCTGGACGAACTGCCGGAATCGCTGCGCGGCGATTGGCGGCAATGGTTGCCGGCTCAGGCCTTATGGTTGCCGTTGACGGCGCGCGGCCAGCGCATCGGCGGTTTGTTGCTGGCCAGGGAATCGGCCTGGCTGGACGCCGAAGCGCAACTGCTGGCCGAATTGGCCGACGCTTACGCTCACGCCTGGCAAGCGCTGGCGCCGAAACCGGCTTGGTATCGGCGCGGGTTCGGGCGGCGGTCGGTCAAGCTGTGGGCGTTCGGCGTCGTGCTGGCGCTGATGTGGCCGCTGCGCTTGTCGGTGCTGGCGCCGGCCGAGATCGTCCCGGCTCGGCCCACGCTGATCCGCGCGCCGCTGGCCGGCGTGGTCGCCGCCTTTCACGTCCAGCCCAATCAAAGCGTCGCGGCCGGCGAACCGCTGCTGAGCCTGGAAAATACCGATATCGCCAACCGCTTGGACGTATCGCGCAAGGCGCTGGCGGTGGCCGAGGCGGAGTATCGCAAGACCGCGCAACAAGCCATGTTCGATGCCGACAGCAAGGCGGAAGTCGCGGTGCTGAAGGCGCGGATGGATCAGCATGCCGCCGAGGTGGCGTTCATGCAAGGCCAGCTGGCGCGGGCCGAGGTCGCGGCGCCGCATGCCGGCGTGGCGATCTTCGCCGACGTGCACGACTGGCTGGGCAGGCCGGTGGAATTGGGCGAGCGGATTTTAATGGTGGCCGATGCCAACCAAGTGGAGCTGGATATTCGTCTGCCGATCGGCGATTTCATCGAATTGGCGGAGGGAGGCCCCGCGACGGTGTTTTTGAACGTCGACCCTCAGCATCCGATGGAGGCCGAGGTGTATAGCGTCAGTTACCAAACCTCGGCCGAGGCTGGCGACGCGCTGGTGTACCGCGTCAAGGCTCGTCTGACCGACGGCGAGCGGCCGCCGCGCATCGGCTTGAAGGGCACGGCCAAGCTTTACGGCGAACGGGTGACGCTGTTTTATTATTTGTTTCGGCGGCCGTTGGCTGCCGCGCGATTGTGGTTGGGATGGTAGCCGATCCGACGGCCTTGCCGCCGTTGCGGGAAGAAATTCATTGTCTGGCCGGACCGGCCGGATTTGACGGCGCGCCGACTTGGACTCTGCACGATCCGGCCAACAACCGCTTTTACCGGATCGGCTGGCCGGAATTCGAAATCCTGAGCCGTTGGCGGCTGGCGGTGCCGCAAGCGATCGCCGACGCGATAGGCCGGGAAACCACGCTGGCGGTGAGCGCCGAGCAAGTCGCCGATCTGGGCAAGTTTCTAACGGCGCACAATCTGCTGCGCGCGGAAGGGCCGGCCGGTTTGGAAGGGCTGCGCCGGCAAGCGGCGGCTCGCCGAATCGGCGTCGGCGAATGGCTGTTGCACAATTATCTGTTTTTTAAGATTCCGTTGCTTCGCCCGGACGCCTGGCTGGCGCGCTGCTATCCGCGATTGGCTTGGGTTTACAGCGGGCGTTGCGCCGCGCTGTTCGGACTGTGCGCGTTACTGGCGCTGTTTTTGTTGTCGCGGCAGTGGGACGCCTTCCTGAACACCTTTCCGTATTTCTTTAACTGGCTGGGTCTGGCCCAGTGGTTTCTGGCCCTGGCTCTGGCGAAAACCTTGCACGAGTTCGGCCACGCCTTGACCGCCCATCGCTACGGTTGCCGGGTACCGACGATGGGGGTTGCCTTCATGGTGATGTACCCGATGTTGTACACCGATGCCAGCGAGGCCTGGAAATTGGTGTCGCGCCGGCAACGCCTGGCGATCGCCGGGGCCGGTGTCGCCGCCGAACTGGGCTTGGCCGTGGTCGCGGCTCTGGCCTGGAGTTTTTTGCCGGACGGGCCGGCTCGCGGCGGCGCATTTCTGTTGGCGACTTCGACCTGGATCGTCACGCTGGCGATCAATCTTAGCCCATTCATGCGCTTCGACGGCTATTACCTGCTGGCCGACTGGTTGGGCGTCGATAATCTGCAGCCGCGGGCGTTTGCCTACGCCCGCTGGCGCATGCGGACTTGGCTGTTCGGTTTGGACTGGCCGGCCCCGGAAATCCTACCGCCGCGCATGGCGCGGTTTTTCGCGGTCTATGCTTGGGGAACCTGGCTGTACCGCTTTTTCTTGTTTTTGGGGATCGCGGTACTGGTTTACCACTTCAGCTTTAAATTGCTGGGTTTGTTGTTGATGGCGGTTGAAATTGGTTGGTTTATTGTCCGGCCCATCGTTTCCGAATTGCGGGTCTGGTGGAGCTTGTCCGGCCACGACATCGGCCGGGGCCGGCGTTTGACCGGACTGGCCGCGCTGCTCGGCGTAGCCGCCCTGCTGCTGTTGCCGTGGCAGGGTTATACGACCGCGCCGGCCATGATCCGCGCCGAGCAGTATGCCGAGATTGTCCTGCCCAGAGCGGGGCGCTTGGAGAGTTTTCCGGTCGCCGCCGGCCAGACCGTCAAACGCGGCGAATTATTGGCCCGTCTGAGTTCGCCGGAGTTGGATTATCAAGCCTCGGACGCCGGCAGTCAGGGCCGCGCGCTGGCCTGGCAATTGGCCTATCAAGGCCTGCGCCAGGAGTTGTTGCAGCGGCGGCGAGTGTTATTGAAGGAATTGGAATCCGCCGCCGCCAAGCAGGCCGGCACCCAGGAGCAACAAGCCGAACTGACGCTGTCGGCACCGTTCGACGGCGTGGCGCTCGACGTGAATGAAGCGCTTCAGGTCGGCCAATGGTTGCCGGCCGGCGAGGCGATGCTGATTGTCGCCGATCCCGGCGCTTGGTTGGTCGAGGCTTATCTGGCCGAAGAGGATTTGCTGCCCGCCGAGCAAGCGGAGTCCGGCTGGTTTTACCCGGACGATCCGGACGCTGCCCCGGTCGCGTGCCGGGTGGAACGCATCGATCGCGGCGGCGCGGCCCGGATTCCCGACGCGCTGGCCTCCAGTTACGGCGGGGAGCTGGCCGCGCGTCCGGACCGGCAGGGCCTGCAGATACCGGAAAGGGCGGTGTATCGGATCGTATTGCGGCCGATTCAAACCCCAAGCCGCAACGCCTTTCCCGGCGTACGCCGAGGTAGCGTGCGCTTGGATACGCCGGCCGTCAGTCTGCTCAGTAAAGCCTGGCGAAGGGTTGCCACCGTGGCGGTCCGCGAATCGGGGTTTTAGGCGTTTACTCATTCCGAAGATAACGTTCACGAAACCGTCGGGTCGTCCCAGCCAATCAAAGCGCCGGCGTGGGAGCGGCTTTAGCCGGGATCGGTGTCGTTCCCACGTCGGCACGCCGTGATTTGCCTCCTGACTTTCAGAAAGATGATCAGCTAAACGGCACAGCGAGGACAAAGCCGAGCGCAATCACGGCCTTGGCTAGGCAAGGTGTCCCTATTTCCCCGCACTACGCGGGTTGTTCCAGACTTCTTCTCCCGCGTCTCGTCCAGCGGCGCGCCATTACGGTATACCGTGTCGCGCACGAAATATCGTGGCGCTTAGACGGTGCCAGTGAATTTGTTACGGCCGGCCTCCAATTTTATAGTGCTTTATTATCAATGGCTTAATTTCTATTTGGCATGGCTTGCATGATTTGGCATCCAATTTGCCCTTATCGATTCAAGTTCATCAAGTTTCTAGGTAATTTTTTTATCATCAAATTTGGTGACTTTCAGTTCTACCACACTATCGGATTATTCGACCTTGCATAAGGCAAATCCGAATCGTTTTAAATTAATTCACTTTGTTGGGGGATATATCATGAAAACATTGACCGGAATAATCAGCGTGATATTGGGTGTCGCCGCTTTTTCGGCAAACGCCGGTGGTACGGCCGTCGCGGAGGACCCGAATGCCAATAGCGGCCCGGCTACCTACTTTGAATTCAGCGCCGGCGCGATTACGACCTATTTCACCGACTGCAAGGGCATGGGTTCGCAAAATGAGGTTGTCGAATCCAAGGTCGTTAGCGGGCGGGGGGAAATGGGTGCGGTTAAAGTACCAGGGCGAATGTCGGTTAGAAATCTAACTTGCAGCAAAGCCTTGGGTAAATCGCTGGAGTTATGGAATTGGCGGCAACAGGTCGCGGACGGAAATATCGGCAGGGCACGTTACGATGCGACTTTGATTGCCTACGATGCGTCGATGACACCTATTGCGGAATGGTCTTTTAGTCGCGCATGGCCGGTATCGGTGGATTACAACGAAACCACGCCCGGAAAAGAAACCCTGATATTCGCCGCCGAACGTGTCCAGCGGGTGAAGTGATCGAGTCCCGGCCCGGCCTATCGCCGGATTGTGGGGCGTTGACGGTCGCGGTTTCAAATTCGTTTAAGCCGAGCGGATCGATAGACAATAAGTTTGGCCCCCCCAATGCTTCGTGTAGCCAGGCCACGCAGGGGGGCGGGTTTCGTCGCGGACTTTTTTATAACAGGTGGGGTGCCTGTTACTGTCTCCAGCGCTTGTTGCGGCGCGGGTGTTTATTCACGATGGTTTTGTAAGATGTCCAGCGCCAATGCCGCCGCCAAGCGGCCGGTTTGGGCGCCGCCTTCCATGAAACCGTAATTGGCGTCGCTCAAATGCTCGCCGGCAAAAATCAATTTGTCGAAAGCCACTTGTTGGGTCGCGGAGCCGTCGCCCTCGACCCAAAAGAATTCGGCGAATGTGCTCAGCTGTCCAGGCGCAAAGTTAGCGTAGCCGCCGCCGGCATAAGGATTGTTCCCCCAGGCGCTTTTTGCCAAGCCCCCGCTCGCCGAGGCTTTTGCGCCAGGGATAAATTTGTCCAGATCGGTGATGAATTGTTTCGCCAGCGGTTTGATATTGCCGGTGTTATTCAGTTGTCTGGCCTGATCGCCGCCCAAGAAAAAATTCAACGCGCCGCCGCGACGATGCGGTTGGCGCTGAGTTTCGTCCCAGACCTCCGAGTAGCCGAAGTCCGTCCAGGCCGCCAAACTAAAACCGGCTGGGCTATGCCAGAAGCGTTGCTTAAAACCGGCGATCAATTTTTCATTGGCGCCCGGATTGGCTTCGGCGACGAAACGGCGAAACAAAGCGGGTAACGGGGCATCGAGCTCCACGTTGCGCAAGGCCGGAAAGGGTGTCGCAATGATGACGATGTCGGCTTCAACCCGGCTTCCGTCGCTGAAGGTCAGATGGTATTCGTCGTTGCGCAGCTTGAGCGCTCGCAAAGCTTTACGCAGATGAATTTGCCCCGGCAAGGCGCGCGCCAGCGCATCGGTGATCCGCGCCGAACCGCCGACCACGGCGTAAACCTCATCGCTGTAGCTGAGCAAATCGACGGCTTGACCGTCGACCACCGGCAAAATATCGATTAGTTGTAATGCCGACGCTTGTGAGGTTTCCGCGCCGAATTCGGTCCGCAGCATATTTCCCAGCAGGCTGCGCACATAGGGCGCCGCGATTTTGTCGGCGTGTCGGTGCAAGTAATCGCTGACCGACCATTGATCGTACAGTGGCGCATGCGTTTCCCAGTCCTGGTCCAGCAAGCCGGCATCTTCGTTAATCTGCGCGGCGATGGCGCGCAAATCGTCGGCCAGTTGCGCTTCGCTAAAGCGTTCGCCGTTGAAGAAATAGACTTCTTTCGGATAAGGTAAGCGCGCCGCATCCTGGCGTTTATCGAACAGCTTAATCCCGAAGTCCTTGGCCAACCCCAGCATGTCAGGATGATTGGTATTGATCAGCTCCGCGCCTAAATCGATCGTCAAGCCGTCGTCGAGGCTGGCGGACAACATACGGCCGCCTACCCTGGAGTGCGCTTCGAAGACTGTCGCCGCAACGCCGGCTTTTTTTAGCCGGTAAGCGGCATTCAGGCCGGCAATACCGGCCCCGATGATCGCCACTCGCGCATCGCCGCGATCTTTCGCCCAAGCCGGCGGCGCCAGGCTTGAGCTCACCGCGCCGGCAAATCCGGCCGCTGCGGAAGTCTTGATAAAACGGCGTCTGCTCCAGCCCGCCTGGCTAGCGGGAATCGGGTCGGGCAAGTGATTGGCTTTAAGATGATCCCGTCTGGCAGCCTGTAAAATCAGAACCAGCCGCCGAAATAAAGTGCTATGCGTCATCAGCAAATCTCCCGTATTCGAAAATCGCATTATAGAATTAAAATCCGCCGCGGCTGAGGTCGCGCGCTGGAATAAACGTGTTGCCCGCTACCGCGATACCAAGCCGAGGACGGCGCTTTGGCGGGGAAATCGTCAAATCCGGCGTACGGTCGAATGGAGTCAGGCGGCCATCGGCTGTGTTTCTTCAGCTTTCTCCGTTTGCAAGATGACAGCGATACCGCTCTGAAAACGAATACCTCCATTGGAACGCCCTCGATCGCGGCTAAAGACGCTCCGGCCCGGTTTTTGTGCTGCGGGCGAAAACCCTTCCACGATCCTTAGATTGAGGCAAGCCGCGATGTCGCGAGGGAATGCCGACATGGTCGCTAACACTGCGGAGTCTAGTTCGCCCGGTTTCGGGCTTCGCCGCCGGAACCGGGCATTGGGCTGCCTGTTCCTGACGGCGAATCCGCGCCTATCCGGGTAAGCGCTTCTTACTCGGCCGGCCCGCCGATAAAACGATATGCCAAAGCGCCCAATATCGCGCCGATAAACGGTGCGACCCAAAACAGCCACAGTTGCGCCAGGGCCCAATCGCCGACGTACAGCGCGACGCCGAGGCTGCGGGCCGGATTGACCGAGGTATTGGTGACCGGAATACTGATCAAATGAATCAAGGTCAGGCACAGGCCGATCGCGATCGGCGCCAGACCTTGCGGGGCGCGGGCGTCGGTGGCGCCGAGTATCACCAGCAGAAACATCATCGTCATCACGACTTCGGTGATCAGCGCCGCCAGTAGCGAATAGCCGCCCGGCGAATGTTCGCCGTAGCCGTTGGAGGCAAAGCCGGCTGAAACATCGAAACCGGCCTTGCCACTGGCGATCAGATACAGGACGCCGCCGGCAATCACCGCGCCGACGACTTGCGATGCAATGTACGGCAACAACTGTTTGGCCGGAAACCGGCCGCCCATCCACAAGCCGACCGATACCGCCGGATTGAGATGGCAGCCCGAGATATGGCCGATCGCGTAAGCCATCGTCAGCACCGTCAATCCGAAGGCCAGCGAGACGCCGAGCAGGCCGATACCGACTTGCGGAAACGCGGCGGCCAATACGGCGCTGCCGCAGCCGCCCAATACCAACCAGAAAGTCCCAAAGGACTCGGCTACATAATTTTTCATCTGATTCTCCCGTGTATAGTTATTGTGGTGCCGATTTTGGGACTTTGTTTTTGTTTGTGAATCAATCGGCTAGCAGACTCTAGCCCCGCCCCGCACGCGCTGTCAATCACAAAAATTCGTGCTGACCACTAACCGGGGCGATGGTCGGATTTGGCGACGGGATTTTCCGGCTGGGTGGGCGTTTAGGCGAGGAAACCGAAGGCCGGTAACGGCGGTTTGGCAAAACCGGGTTATCGATGTGAAAATATTCGGTTAACGATCATTCCCAAGGTAGCCGACCCGACTATGCCCGACATTTCCCGTCACGGACACAGTACCAACTTGATCGGCGTGGCGACGGAGTGCATCGCGAGCCACTTGTTCAACGAATACCCCAAATCCCTGAGCATTGCCGGTACCCGCGAGGCAGCGCACGGCCTGTTCGACAAATTGGCCGAGCAAACCACGCTGGAACAATGCGGTCAGGTGTTTCAGGATTATATGTGCGTGGTGTTCGGCTTCGAGACCGAGCAACGTTTGAGCGACGACGCATTGGGTCGGCGGCGCTACCGCAACAGTTATTTGCGGCTGATTCAGGACTGGGGGCTGGATTCCAACAACGCTCAGGGGGCGGTGTTGAAGGGGTGGGTGGAAAGTCGATTCGGCTTGTTTCCTAATTATCATAAGACCCGTATCACCAGTTTCATGAGCTACGACTGGCTGGCCTATGTCGAAGAAAAGATGAACAGTCGTTATCACAACAACTGCATCTTCATGCAGCTGGATTTGCTGTACGAGTTTTGCCAATGGGTGGTCGCCCGCTTTCAGCGGCCGGCGGCCACGCACAAGACGCTGTATCGAGGGGTCAACGATTTGGGGGATTGGGTTGTCGAAGGCGTGGGTGATCACCATGAAAAAATCGTCCGCTTCAACAGCATCGTGTCGTTCACGGATAAGTGCGGTATCGCCGGCGAGTTCGGTAGCTACATTTTGGAAGTCGAGGTGCCGATGGTAAAACTGGTGTTTTTCAGCGATCTGCTGCCGCACCATGCCTTGCGCGGCGAGGCTGAATATTTGGTGATCGGCGGCGATTACCGAGTTACCGTGAGGCGTTGATGAACGAAGCTTTGCTGAACCGCGCACTGGGCGCGTATCTGGGTTTTGCCTGCGGCGATGCGCTGGGTGCGACGGTGGAGTTTATGTCGCCCAAACGCATACAAAAACGCTACGGCGTGCATCGCGAGATGATAGGTGGGGGCTGGTTGGATTTGGCGCCGGGACAAGTTACCGACGATACCCAGATGTCGCTGGCCTTGGGCGCGGCGATACTGGCTAGACCGGACTGGGATTTGGCGACGGTGGCCGACCATTTCGTGGCTTGGCTGGAAACCGAGCCGCCCGATGTCGGCATGACTTGCCGGCGCGGCATCGTCCGCTACCGCGACGACGGCGAATTGATCGGCTTGCCGCGCGAGGACGAGGCGGGCAACGGCGCCTGCATGCGCAATTTACCGGTGGTGTTGGCGACCTTGAATCGGCCGCTCGAATTCGAGCGCTGGAGTCTGGAGCAGGGCAGGATTACCCACCACAACCCTTTATCCGACGCCGCGACTCTGACGCTGGGGCGGATGACGCAGAGCTTGTTGTTGGGCGAGGAGGTCGCGGTTTGCCGAGCCCTGGCCGCCGGTTTGGTCGAACAATTCGAGCTATTCGCGTTCGAGCCGTATCCGGGGAAGTCGTCCGGCTATATCGTCGATACGCTGCAGACCGTGTTGCACTATTTTTTCACGACCGATGATTTCGAGTCCTGTCTGGTGGCGACGGTCAATCAAGGCGGCGATGCCGACACGACAGGGGCGCTGGCCGGTATGTTGGCGGGCGCGCGCTACGGCTTGGCCGGCATTCCGCCGCGTTGGCTGGAAAACCTGGACGGCAAGGTTGCCGCCGAAATTCGCCGCCAAACCGAGAAATTACTGGGTCTAGCCGCTTAGCTGCGCCGAACGGCGGTCGCGGTCAGACGCGCGCGGCCAGCTTCAGCAACAAACCGGCGACCAATGCGGTCTGCAACAAGCCGACGCCAACGACCGCGCGGATCGGTTCGGCCTGATGCTCGGTAAAGCCGTCGGCTTTGAGCTTATTGGCGAATTCGAGCGTATCGAGAATGATGCTGCTCATGGTGGGTAGACTCCGGATGCGGCACACTGACCGTAGAGTCGGCCCAAATTCAGCGCCACCGACAAAATGCCTCTTGTCTCAAGCGCAAAACGCCTCGATGCTGGCCAACAGGCCTTTGGCGTCGAGTCCGCACAAGCCGAGCAGTTGTTCTCTGGAGCCCTGCTCGACGAAGCGGTCGGGCAGGCCGAGGGTCAGGACCGGCATCAGTATCCGCTGCGCTTGCAGGAATTCCAGTACCGCACTACCGGCCCCGCCGGCAATGACGTTTTCCTCGACCGTGACGAACACGTCGTGGGTTTTGGCGAGTTCCAGAATCAAGCTTTCATCAAGGGGCTTGACGAAGCGCATGTTGGCTACTGTCGCCCCCAGTTGCTTGCCGGCTTCGACGGCCGGGGCGACCATCGCCCCCCAGGCCAGGATCGCAATCCGGCCGCCCTGGTGGCGAATCTCGCCCTGGCCGATCTCAAGGTCGGTCAGGCGCGGATCGATCGCCGCGCCGGGCCCCTTGCCGCGCGGATAGCGCACCGAGGCTGGGCCGTGGTAATGGAAGCCGGTGGTCAGCATCTGCCGGCACTCGTTCTCGTCGGCCGGGGCCATCACCAACATATTCGGAATGCAGCGCAGATAGCTGTAGTCGAAGGCGCCGGCATGGGTCGGGCCGTCCGGGCCGACCAGACCGGCTCGATCCAACGCAAACAACACATCCAGATTCTGCAAGGCCACGTCGTGGATCAACTGGTCGTAACCGCGCTGCAAAAAGGTCGAATAAATCGCCACCACCGGCTTGGCGCCCTGGCAAGCCTGGCCGGCGGCCAGGGTCACCGCGTGCTGCTCGGCGATGGCCACGTCGAAATAGCGTTGCGGGTATTGCTGGGAAAACTCGACCAACCCCGAGCCTTCGCGCATCGCCGGGGTAATCCCCAGCAGCCGCTCGTCCTCGGCCGCCATATCGCACAACCAACGGCTGAACACCTCGGTATAGGTCGGATGCGGCGACGGCGCCGCCTTGGGCAGAAAATCCTGGGTCGGATCGAAGGCCGGCACGCCGTGGTAAGCCAAGGGGTCCTTCTCGGCCGGGGCGTAACCCTTGCCCTTCTTGGTCACCACATGCAAAAACACCGGTCCGCGCAAATCCTTGAGCTTGTCCAGGGTCGACACCAGGATCTCCAGATCGTGGCCGTCGATCGGTCCGAAATAATTAAAGCCCAACTCCTCGAACAAGGTCCCCGGCACGATCATGCCCTTGACGTGTTCTTCCGCCTTGCGCGCCAACTCCCAAACGCTGGGCATGCTGGACAAGGCCTTCTTGCTTTCCTGACGGACCGAGGAATACAGCTTGCTGGACAAAATCTTGGTCAGATAATTGTTCATCGCCCCGACCGGCGGCGAAATCGACATCTCGTTGTCGTTCAGAATCACCAACAGATTGGCATTGACGTCGCCGGCATGATTCATCGCCTCGAAGGCCATGCCGCCGGTGATCGAACCGTCGCCTATGATGGCCACCATCTTCTTATCCTCGCCGCGCAACTGCGAAGCGATGGCCATGCCCAAGGCCGCGCTGATCGAGGTCGAGGAATGGCCGACGCCGAAGGCATCGTATTCGCTCTCGGCCCGGCACGGAAAGGCCGACACCCCGCCCAGGGTGCGGATCGTGGTCATCCTATCCTTGCGGCCGGTCAGAATCTTGTGCGGATAGGCCTGATGGCCGACATCCCAAACCAATTGATCGACCGGGGTATTGAATACGTAATGCAGCGCCACGGTCAATTCCACGGTGCCCAGGCCGGCCGCGAAATGGCCGCCGGAAATACTGACGGT
>NZ_MKMC01000039.1:0-14525 GCF_001856095.1 Methylomonas sp. LWB | reverse complement strand
ACTTTGGCGCTGGCCGACGGCACGAACGGCGGCTTGGCCAGCAACTACACGCTGAGCGGCGGCACCCATACCGCGGATATTTCAGCCGCCAGCTTGACCGTCAGTACCAGCGACGTTAGCAAGGCCTACGACGGCGGCACCACGGCGGCCGGCACCGCAACCATCACGAGCGGCTCGCTGTACGGCAGCGACAGCCTCAGCGGCGGCACCTTTGCATTCACCAACAAAAACGTCGGCGCTGGCAACAAGACGGTGACCGTGAGCGGGGTGACCGTCAGCGACGGCAACAGCGGCGCCAACTATTCGGTGAGCTATGCCAATAACACCACCAGCACCATCACGCCCTTCGTTGTCAGCCTGACCGGCAGCCGGACCTATAACGGCAGCACCAACGTGGCGGCCGGCATCTTCTCGGCGGGGAGTTTAGTTGGTAGCGAAACCCTGAACCTGAGCGGCACCGGCACCATTGCCAGCAAAAACGTCGGCACCGGCAAAACCGTGACGCTGGGGACTTTGGCGCTGGCCGACGGCACGAACGGCGGCTTGGCCAGCAACTACACGCTGAGCGGCGGCACCCATACCGCGGATATTTCAGCCGCCAGCTTGACCGTCAGCACCAGCGACGTTAGCAAAGCCTACGACGGCGGCACCAGTGCGGCCGGCACCGCAACCATCACGAGCGGCTCGCTGTACGGCAGCGACAGCCTCGGCGGCGGCACCTTTGCCTTTAGCGACAAAAACGTCGGCAGCGGCAACAAGACGGTGACCGTGAGCGGGGTGACCGTCAGCGACGGCAACAGCGGCGCCAACTATTCGGTGAGCTATGCCAATAACACCACCAGCACCATCACGCCCTTCGTTGTCAGCCTGACCGGCAGCCGGACCTATAACGGCAGCACCAACGTGGCGGCCGGCATCTTCTCGGCGGGGAGTTTGGTCGGTAGCGAAACCCTGAACCTGAGCGGCACCGGCACCATTGCCAGTAAAAACGTCGGCACCGGCAAAGCGGTGACGCTGGGCACTTTGGCGCTGGCCGACGGCACGAACGGCGGCTTGGCCAGCAACTACACGCTGAGCGGCGGCACCCATACTGCCGACATCGGGGCCTACACGGTCGATCTGACCGGTAGCCGTACCTACGACGGCACCACAGTCATCAATGCAGCCAGTTTGACGACCTCTACTCTGGTTGGCGGTGAAACATTGACTCTGACCGGCGCCGGAAGCGTCGCGGACCAAAATGTCGGCACCGGTAAAACGGTCGCGCTTGGCTCCTTGGCCTTGGGCGACGGCGGCAACGGCGGTTTGGCTAGCAATTACACGTTGGTCGGCGGTACGCGTAGCGCCGATGTGACGGCCTACACAGTCAGTTTGACAGGCAATCGCAGCTACGACGGCAGTACCAACGCGGCGGCCAATATTTTTGCCATGAGCACTCTGGTCGGAAGCGAAACCTTGAATCTAACCGGTACCGGCACGGTGGCGGATAAAAACGTAGGGGTCGGTAAGTCCTTGGCGCTGGGCAGTCTGGCGCTGGCCGACGGCAGTAACGGCGGTTTGGCCAGCAACTATACCCTGACGGGCGGCACCCATAACGCCACCATCTCCGCGGCAAATTTGACCGTCGGCACCGAAAACGTCAGTAAAACCTACGATGGCAATACGTCGGCAATCGGCACCGCGATCGTCTCGAGCGGCACACTCTACGGTAGCGACAGCCTGATCGGCGGCTCGTTTGCCTTCACCGATAAAAATGTCGGTATCGGCACCAAAACCGTCACGGTTGCCGCTGTCACCGTGAACGATGGCAATTCCGGCGATAATTACTCGGTGTCCTACCTGAATAACACCACCAGCACGATCAACCCGTTTGTCGTGAACCTGAGTGGAGGCCGGAGTTATGACGGTACCACAGCTGTCGCCGCCGGGGATTTGCACACCGGAAGTCTGGTCGGTGGCGAGACTTTAATCCTCACGGGGGCGGGCGCCTTAGGCGATAAAAACGTTGGTACCGGTAAAACCGTAAGTTTGGGCTCCTTGGCGTTGGCCGACGGAAGCAACGGCGGTCTGGCCAGCAACTATACCTTGATCGGCGGCGATCTTAGCGCCGACATTAGCCAAGCCAATTTGGTTTTGACCACCAGCGACGTCATCAAAACATACGACGGCACCACGTCCGCCTCGGGAACACCGATCGTCAAAGCCGGCAGCGGTAGTCAGCTCTTCGGCTCGGATAGTTTATCCGGCGGCGTGTACACGTTTACCGATAAAAACGCCAACGGCAGCAGCACCGTGACGGTTAGCGGAATTAGTGTTTCCGACGGCAACGGAGGCAACAATTACTCAATCAGTTATAGCGACAACACCACCAGCACCGTTCTGCCCTACGTCATCCATTTAACCGGTTCGAGAGTGTTCGACGGCAGCAATGTGGTGAATTCCGACATTTTCAATTTAGGCACCTTGGTCGGTAACGAAACCCTGTTGCTGAGCGGCGCGGGTTTAATGTCGGATAATCGCGCGGGTATCGATAAACCGGTCGATCTCGGGACTTTGGCCTTGGCCGACGGTGGTAATGGCGGCTTGGCCAGCAATTACACATTAGCCGGCGGCAACCCAATGGTCACCATTCTGCAACCGCCTACGGTCAATACCCCAGCGCCGACCGAGACCGTTAACGCTGGCACCGTGGTACCGGATAACGGCGGAAGTTCGAATAGTAACAATACCGGCAGTGGCGGCGGCGGCGGACGGACTACCGGCTTGGCCATGTCCGCGCTGCGAGGTACCGACAGCAACCGCAGCGTGCAATTCAGTATCGCCGACTCGGGGATCAATAGCGGCGGGAACGCCGCAAGCGGCATGGCGACGGGCGGTGAAGCGCCGACTCAGTTAAGCAATACCGTGCATTTATTGGCGTCTCAAACCCTGGTAGCGGGAAGTCAGGTGCAGATCGTCGCCCATGTCGAGGTGAGCGATTACTCGAGCGGGTTCAGCTTTGCGCTGCCCGCCGGCGCATTGTCTACAACGGCCGGCGAAGGCACCGTTACAGCCAAAATGGGTAACGGCGAACCGCTACCGGCTTGGCTGAATTTCAATAGCCACTCTTTAAGTTTTAGTACCGACAACGCTGGTGCCGCGCAATTGCCGCTGCAAGTCGTCATTACTCAAACCAGTCCGAGCGGCCAACAAAAATCGATTGTCGTGACCATCGAAAAACAAGGCCAAGCGATCTGACTTCTCGGCAATAACAGCCGGTCTAGGGTTTCCCCGATCGATCGGCTTTAACCGAGTCTTCTCCTGCTACGCAATGACCATTACGTAGCCTTCGGCACCCAGCGGAGTGTCTTCCGCTGAGGACAAATCCAGCTGTAATTTCGGCGAATATTGGACGGGTAATTTAATCCCGTCGCCTATTTCAGGAAAAATCGCGCCCTTACCTCAGCCTACACGACCCTAGTTTGCGAAGGCTGGGGACGCGAGCTGCTCCGCAGGATGAAGATAAACGGTTTATCGGCTGACTCTTAGGTTTTAAAGTAAGCGGTTTATTAACCGCATCTATATCCGCAGATCGAAGCAAGCGGAGATAGTGTTCACTGATAACGAGGTGGATACCTATGACGGAGCGCAATAGGCGATTATCCCGGCCATTAATCGTCGGGTACCGGCGAGACTGCCGATGTCGCTATCGCTTTGTCCGAAAAGTCAATCGCGTGGTTTAAAGGGCGCTTACTCACAACGTTGAAATGCGAGCTTCCAACTCGACTAAGTCACCCATTCCAACTTGATGCAGAATTAATTTCCCCGTGCTGTCGATTAGGAATGTCGTAGGGGTTAAGTTTACGTTACCGAAATCAGCAGCGCCGCTGCCGTCGACATCCAACACAACGTCGTAGGGTAGCTTTCGCTCTCTCGTTAGTTCTAATACCCGATTCGGGGGATCGTAATACATCGCTACCGCGATAATTTTCAAGCCACGGTTGGCAAATCGATGATGCCAATTGATCAAGGTGGGGATTTCAGAAAGGCAGCTGGCGCAGTCCGTCGCCCAAAACGTGACCAATACCGGTGAGCCATGCAATTGCCGCAACGAAATTTGCTCGCCGTTTAACGAGGTAAAAGTGTGGTCGGGCGCGAGCGATGTTTGGTCGATTAGCTGGAAAATTCCGGCGGCACCGCCAAATAGCAGCAAAGCGAACAGCGCGGTCTTCAGTGTCATGGGTTTTTTCAATCGGGGCGGTCCGGCGATTATAGCAAAGCTGCTAGAATGCCCGTTATGCTTGGCATTGCGGTGGGAACGATGAAAAAAGTCTTGGTTTCGGACAGATTGGCCGAAGAAGGTATTAACTTTCTGACGGCGCAACCGGGTTTGCAGCTTCGAATTCAAACCGGATTGACCGAGGACGAGCTTTGTGAATTGATTGCGGATTACGATGCGCTACTGATTCGTAGCGAGACCCAGGTCAGCGCTAAAGTACTTGCCGCCGCGAAAAATTTAAAAATTATCGGTCGCGCCGGTATCGGCGTCGATAACGTAGACCTCAATGCCGCGACCGAGCGCGGCATTATCGTTATGAATACCCCCGATGCCAACGCCACGACAACCGCGGAGCTCGCCATTGCGCACATGCTTTCGCTCAGTCGGAATTTGCCGGCCGCCAATCAATCGGTGCGTGCCGGGAAATGGGAAAGGTCTAAGTTGATGGGAAGCGAGATCGCTCATAAGACGCTTGCCATTCTCGGTTTTGGCACGATAGGACGCATAGTCGCACTACGCGGGCATGGATTGGGGATGCGGGTCATTGCCCACGATCCGTTCGTGGCGCCTGAAATTTTCAGCAAGTACGGCGTCGAGATGATGGATTTCGATAGTTTGGTCCGGCAAGCCGACTACTTGACCCTGCATTGTCCCTTGCTAGAAAAAACGCGCCATGTGCTCGGGCCCGATCAATTTGCGGCGATGAAAAAAAGTGCGCGTTTGATCAATTGCGCGCGGGGCGGGCTAGTCGATGAACAGGCGCTGTTTCAAGCGTTGCATTCCGGAAGATTGGCGGGCGCGGCGTTGGATGTTTTCGAGCAAGAACCGCCGCAACAACATCCTTTGTTTGAATTGGATAACGTCGTTTTTACCCCGCATCTCGGGGCTTCGACCAAGGAAGCGCAAACAGCGGTCAGTGTTGAAATCGCTAGGCAAGTGACCCAATATTTACAAACCGGCGAAGCCATCAATGCGCTGAATCTGGACAGAGTGTCCAGTGAGGAGTTGAATTTGGCTCAACCCTTTATGCGCTTGGCTAATATACTCGGGAAGGTGCTGGCCGAGTTGCTCGATCAGCCGATCGAGCGCTTGGAAGTGGCGTTGTTTGGTAAGGCCGCGTATGCCAAGGTTCGGCCGATTTCCGCCGAAGCACTGATCGGCTTGTTGGCCGGGCAATTGTCGTCACCGGTGAACCGGGTCAATGTCGAACGGATCGCCAAGCGGCAAGGCATCGTTTTGCTCGAGTCTCAAAGTGAATTATCGGAAGGATACCAATCGTTGATTCGGATTACCGGTCATTGCGGTGATCATTCAGTGATTTTGGCGGGAACATTGCTTGGAGATCAGCATCCGCGGTTGGTCAGTATGAATCATTTCGAAATTGAAGTGGTCCCGGAAGGCGTGCTGCTGATTACTCGTCATCACGACCGGCCGGGGGTGATTGCCGCTATTAGCTCGATATTGGGCGGGGCCGGCATCAATATCACTCGGATGCAGGTCAGCAATGCCGATCGCCAGCAATCGGCGATGATGGCGATCAGCGTATCCAATCCGTTAAATCCACAATTGCTGCAGGCCGTTTGCGACGTGCCCGCGGTACAAACGGCAAGGCAAATCGTGTTATGAAGTTTGATGTTATCTGTTTCGACTGCGATAGTACTTTGAGCAGAGTCGAGGGAATCGACGAGTTGGCTAGGCGCAACGGCTTGTTCGAGCAAGTGGCGGCGCTAACCGACGCGGCGATGAATGGCGAGTTACCCCTGGAAGAGGTGTATGCCAAGCGCTTGGAATTAATTCGGCCGGACAGGGCGGCGATTGCTTGGTTGGCACAATTGTATCTCGATGAAATCGTCGACGGCGTCAAGGAAACCGTGGATTCGCTGTTGGCGCATGGCAAGGAAATACATATCGTCAGCGGCGGTTTGCGCCAAGCGATTTTGCCGTTGGCGGACTACTTGGGGATACCCGAGGCCAATGTACATGCGGTTGACGTCGAATTCGACGCTGTCGGTCAGTATCTCGGATTTGCGGTGCATTCGCCGCTGGCGGTTAGCGGCGGGAAAGCCAGAATTTGTCGCAGGCTACGAATGCGCCACGCCGCGCTGGCGATGGTCGGTGACGGAAAAACCGATCTGGAAGCAAAACAGGCCGGCGCTTATATGGTGGGTTTCGGCGGGGTCGTGCGGCGCCCTATGGTCGAGGCCGAGGCGGATTGTTATGTTATCGAACCGTCGCTGATGGCCGTTTTGCCTTATTTGCTGTAAGGCTAGGGTCGATTAGCGGGCGCTAGGGTGGTAGAATTCTCGGTTTTTTATAGGTTTCAGAGGGATAGCATGGCTGGGCACAGTAAGTGGGCAAACATCAAACACCGCAAAGGCGCTCAAGACGCCAAGCGCGGTAAGATTTTTACCAAGCTCATTCGGGAAATCACCGTCGCGGCCAAAAGCTCCGGTGGTGGCGATCCGGCCAATAATCCTAGCTTGCGTACCGCGATCGACAAGGCCTTGGGCGCCAACATGAAGCGCGACACCATCGACAATACGATCAAAAAAGCCACCGGGGCTTTGGATGGCGTGGTTTACGAAGAAGTGCGCTACGAAGGCTACGGTCCGGGCGGCACGGCGGTAATGGTTAACTGTCTGACCGACAACCGCAACCGTACCGTCGCCGATGTGCGGCATGCCTTCTCCAAACACGGCGGCAATCTGGGTACCGACGGCTCCGTGGCTTATATGTTCCGCAAAGTGGGGATCATCGGTTTTTCGAGCGAGGTCGACGAGGATGCGGTGATGGAAGCCGCGATGGAAGCCGGCGCGGAAGACGTTGTAACCAACGACGATGGTTCGATAGACGTCTTTACCGCGCCCGACGATTACTTGAACGTCAAGGAAGCGTTGGCGGCGGTGGGCTTGGTGGCGGAAAATTCCGAAGTGACCATGCACGCCGATGTCAAAACCGATCTGGACAGTGAAGCGGCCGAGAAAATGCTTAAATTAATCGATCGTCTTGAAGATCTGGACGACGTACAAGACGTTTATACCAATGCCGATATCAGCGACGACATCATGATGTCGCTCGGCAATGATTAAGTTCTTTTTAACCCGTTCCCTGGCCCGCTATTGATCAGGATACTCGGCATAGATCCCGGCTCCCGGATCACCGGTTACGGTGTGATAGAGACCACACCTCGCGGTGTTCGCTATATTGCCAGTGGCTGCATCCGTGTGCTTCCCAACGACTTTCCGAGCCGGTTGAAGCAGATTTTCGACGGAGTCAGTGAAATCGTCGCGCTTTATCAGCCACAGCAGATGGGCATCGAACAAGTTTTCATGCATAAGAACGCCGATTCGGCCTTGAAGCTTGGGCAAGCGCGCGGCGCGGCAATTTGCGCGGCGATGAACCTGGATTTGCCGGTACACGAATACGCCGCCCGCCAAGTCAAACAAGCTCTGGTCGGCAAGGGCAATGCCGACAAGACTCAGGTTCAGCACATGGTCAAAATACTGCTGGGAATCCAAGGCGAGATGCAAATCGACGCCAGCGACGCGTTGGCGATAGCGTTGTGCCACAGCCATTATCGAGAAACCGCTTTGCGTTTGGCGAGGGCCGGCGCATGATCGGATTTCTGCGCGGTAAATTAATCCACAAGGCGCCGCCGCAATTGGTTTTGGACGTGCAAGGCGTCGGCTACGAAGTCGAGGCGCCGATGACCACGTTTTACGATTTGCCGGCTTTGGGCGAGGAGGTGCGTTTACATACCCACCTAGTGGTGCGCGAGGACGCGCATATTCTGTTCGGCTTCGCGACCGAAAACGAGCGTTTGCTGTTCAAAACCCTGATTAAAGTCAACGGCGTAGGGCCTAAATTGGCATTGACGATATTGTCCGGCCAAAGCATCGACGAGTTCTACCGTTGTGTCGACGATAACGACGCCAAGAGTTTGGTGCGTTTGCCAGGCGTCGGCCAGAAAACGGCGGAGCGACTGATTATCGAAATGCGCGGCCGGCTACCGGACATCGGTGAGCCCGCGTCGCGGACGACCCAGCAAGCGGCGGCACGCATGCCGGCCGGAGCTAGGCAAGAGGCCGTCAGCGCTCTCTGCGCGCTCGGCTATAAGTCGTCGGAAGCCGAAAAAATGGTCCGAGCGGTGGCCGAAGACGATAAAAGCTGCGAGGACATCATTCGCCAGGCCTTGCGCGGAGCCGTTAAATGATAGAGAGCGATCGGCTGATCAGCGCCAGCGGCAGTGGCGACGAAGAACGTCAAGATCGCGCCATCCGACCGCGCCGATTGAAGGATTACGTTGGGCAAACCGAATTGCGCCAACAAATGGAGATTTTCATCCAGGCGGCGGTTAGTCGTGCCGAGGCTTTGGATCACGTACTGATTTTCGGGCCGCCGGGTTTGGGAAAAACCACGCTGGCCAATATCGTCGCCGCCGAAATGAATGTCAGCATTCGGCAGACATCCGGGCCGGTGCTCGACAAAGCCGGCGATTTGGCGGCCTTGCTGACCAATCTGCAAGCGCACGACGTATTGTTCATAGACGAGATCCATCGCTTGAGTCCGGCGGTCGAAGAGGTGCTGTATCCGGCTATGGAAGACTACCAAATTGATATTATAATAGGCGAAGGTCCGGCCGCCCGGTCGATAAAGCTGGACTTGCCGCCGTTCACGCTGATCGGCGCGACTACGCGGGCCGGATTGCTGACTTCGCCGCTCAGAGACCGTTTCGGGATCGTGCAACGCCTGGAGTTTTACAGCATCGAGGAACTGGCCAGTATCGTGACGCGTTCCGCGGCCATGCTCGGCATCGGCATGGACAGCGGTGGTGCCGACGAGATCGCGTGCCGCTCGCGCGGTACGCCCAGAATCGCCAATCGTCTCTTGAGACGGGTACGCGATTTTGCCGAGGTAATGGGAAACGGGGTCGTCAATCGGGATATTGCTCAGCGGGCCTTGGCGATGTTGAAAATCGACCAACACGGTTTCGACATGTTGGATCGTAAATTGCTTTTAGCGATGATTGAACACTTTCAGGGCGGGCCGGTCGGGTTGGATACCTTGGCGGCGGCCATCAGCGAGGAGCGCGGCACCGTCGAAGACGTATTGGAACCTTATTTGTTACAGCAGGGATTTATCATGCGGACGCCCCGAGGGCGGGTAGTCACGCACAAAGCATACAGTCACTTCGGTTTGCCGGCGCCCAACCAAGAACCGGGCAGCGACGACATCTTTAGTTTATGACCTTGTCAAATAGCGCATTCAGTTGGCCGGTCCGCGTCTACTACGAGGATACCGATGCCGGGGGCGTCGTGTTTTACGCCAATTACCTGAAGTTTTTCGAGCGCGCCCGCACCGAAATGTTGCGCGATCGCGGCTTCGAGCAAGACCAACTGTTACGCGAACAAAATCTGATTTTCGTGGTCCGTTCGGTCAGGGTCGATTACCTGAAACCGGCTCGCTTTAACGATTTGCTGCAGGCCACCGCCTCGGTCGTCGAGCATCAAAAAACCAATCTGACCTTTGCTCAAACCCTGATGCGCGGCCAAGACCAATTAGCCAGCGGCGAGATTCGCATTGCCTGTCTCGACGCGCAAACGATGAAACCTAAACCGATTCCCCTTGCCATTTTGGAAACCCTAAACTGATGAATACCGATTTATCCATCCTGACGCTGGTTAAAGAAGCCAGTTTTGTCGTTCAGTTCGTCATGTTCATTTTGCTGTCGGCGTCGGTTGCTTCATGGACTTTCATCTTCTCCAAACGCAAGGAGTTGAAGCAGGCGATCGAGATTACCGACGATTTCGAGGACGAATTCTGGTCCGGAGTCGGTCTGGCCGAACTGTATAAAAAAATGTCCAGCGACCGTTTCGAGCCGGAAGGCATCGAAAAAATCTTTTTGGCGGGCTATCGCGAATTCGCGCGGATGCGCCAGAAAGGCGACGTCGAGCCGTCGGTACAAGTGGAAAGCGCGCAACGGGCGATGCGCATCGAACTTTCGCGCGAACTGGATCGGCTGGATGAGACCTTGCCGTTTCTGGCTACCGTCGGTTCGACCAGTCCGTATATAGGTCTGTTCGGCACGGTTTGGGGCATCATGAACTCGTTTCGGGCGCTGGGCGAAATCAAGAATGCCACCTTATCCAACGTCGCACCGGGTATTTCCGAGGCTTTGATTGCGACGGCGATCGGCTTGTTCGCGGCGATTCCGGCGGTGATCGCCTACAACCGTTTCTCGACTCGATTGGATCGCTTGGCCGGTCGCTACGAGTTGTTCGTTGACGAGTTCGTGGTCCTTTTGCAAAGACAGGCGCACAGCAAATGAACGTCGGTGGCAGCAATCGCAGATCGCGGAAAAAACGCGGCGTCATGGCCGAAATCAACGTCGTGCCTTACATCGACGTCACCTTCGTTTTGTTGATGATCTTCATGATCACCGCGCCGCTGGTCCAGACCGGCGTCGATGTCGAGCTGCCGCAAGCGGAAGCCGAGTCGGTCGATCTACAGGATCAAGTCCCGGTCATCGTGTCGATCAAGAAGGATGGCAGTCTTTACGTCGATAT
The DNA here is from genome assembly GCF_001856095.1 of Methylomonas sp. LWB. Lineage (NCBI taxonomy): Bacteria > Pseudomonadati > Pseudomonadota > Gammaproteobacteria > Methylococcales > Methylococcaceae > Methylomonas > Methylomonas sp. LWB. The sequence goes on along the minus strand of NZ_MKMC01000039.1, from coordinate 3,701 downwards.
CGGCAATGGCGACGAAGAGGCCGATACGGCGGTCGATGTCGATACCGTCAAGACTCGGGTTGCCGCCGTGTTCAAAAACAATCCGAAAGCCCAGCTTTACGTGCGCGGCGACCACGAAGTGGATTACGGCAGCATCGTAAAAGTGATGGTCGAATTGAAAAAAACCGGCGCCCCCAAGGTTGGTTTGATGACCTCGCCCCCGCCCGAGAGTAAATAACGATAGCGCATGAGAAATTTCAAACCCTCGTTTGTCCTGGCGGTCGCTTTACATATATTGATCGTGTTGCTGTTCAGTATCAGCTTCCTGACCGACAGCGATACCGCTCAGACCGCGCCGCCGGCTGAAGTTATCGAAGCCACGATCCTCGACGGCGCCGAAATCGATGCCGAAGCCGAGCGCTTGAAACAAAACGAAGCCAATAAGCATCAAGCCGAGGTCGAGCACCAACAACAACTGGAAAATGCCCGGAAAGCCGAAGAACAGGCCTTACAGCAAGCCAAAAAACAGCGAGTGCTGGAAGAACAGAAAATTCAAGAAGCGGCGGAGCGCCGAAAGCAAGAGGCTTTGGAAGAGCAAAAGCGGCAGGAACAACTGGCAGTCAAGCGCAAGGAAGAGGAAAAAAAGCTAGAGGAGGCCAAGGAACGGCGAACTCTGGAAGAGAAAAAAGCCAAGGAAGCCGCCGAGAAGCAGAAACAGGCCGAACTGGAGAAGCAACGGGAAATCGCGGAAAAGCAAGCGACCTTGGAAAAGCAAGCGGCGCTGGAAAAGCAACGGGAAGTCGAAAAACTCAAACAGCTGGAAAAGCAGAAGCAGCAGGAAGCGGAGCGCGAAGCCAAGCTCAAGGAACAAAAACTGGCGGAAGAGGCCAAGCTCAAGCAACAACAAGAAGCCGAAAGCAAGAAACTGGAGCAAGAGAAGAAGCTGCAGGAGCAAAAAGTACTGGAGCAGCAAAAAAAGCTACAGGAACAAAAAGCCGAGGAAGCGAAGCGGCAGGAACAGTTAAAACAGGCGGAAGCCAAAGCTAAGGCCGAACGAGAGCAACAACTGGCGGCGGAAAGGGCCAAGGTTGAGAAAGACCGGCAGGCCGCGCTGAACGCGGAAAAAGCCAAGCAAGCCGCCGAAGCCGAAGCGCGGGCCAAAGTTGAAAGGGAAAAACAACTGGCTGCCGAGAAAGCCGAAAAAGACCGCCAAGCAAAGCTCGCCGCCGAAAAAGCCGAGAAGGAGCGCTTGGCGGCGGAAGCCGAGGCTAAAGCCAAAGCCGAAAAAGACCGTCAGGCCAAGTTGGCGGCCGAAAAAGCGGAAAAGGCTGAAAAAGAGCGCTTGGCCGCCGAGGCCGCCGCCAAAGCCAAGGCCGAACAAGAGCGGCAAGCCGCGATTGCCGCCGCCGAAAAAGCCGAACAGGAACGCAAGGCGGCTGAAGCCGCTGCCGCGGCGGCCGCGAAAGCCGAGTCGGATAAGCAAGCCAGCTCGGCCGCCAAGGACGCGATCGCCCGTAAGGTCGAGGGCGCTTGGACGAGGCCGATCAGCGCGACGCAGGGCTTGAAATGTACAATTCAGGTAAAATTGCTGGCTAGCGGCGATGTCATGGATGCGGTGGTCGTTAGCAGCAGCGGCGACCCGATTTTCGATCGTTCTGCCGAAAACGCCGTTAGAAAAGCGTCGCCATTGCCGGTCCCGCAGGACAGGAATCTGTTCAATCAGGAATTTAGAGTATTTACCTTTGTGTTTAAGCCGGAATAACCCGTAACGGAACCCTAGAAAATGATGTTAATCCCCCGAATATTAGTCGTCGGCCTGTTGGCTTCGATACTTTCCGTCGCTCAGGCCGCCGGTTTGACAATAGAAATCACCAAGGGCTCGCAAACTGCGGTGCCCATCGCCATCGTCCCGTTCGGTCAGCAGGGCGCCGTCGGCAATGTCAAATTGTCGGATGTGGTTAGCGCCGACTTGGGCGGCAGCGGTTTTTTCAAAACCCTGTCCGAAGACGATATGTTGACCAAGCCGACCGAGCCAGAACGCGTCAATTTCAAGGATTGGCAGGTATTAGGCCAGGACTACGTCGTCATCGGCCAGGTCGTCGGCAACGGCGGCAGCTTCAACATTCAGTTCCATTTGTTCAATGTCCATAACGGCCAATTGTTGATGGGTTACCGGCTGACCGCCGGCGCCAACGAATTGCGCCGCGCCGCCCACCATATCAGCGACTTGATCTACGAAAAACTGACCGGGCGCAAGGGCGCGTTCAATACTCGAATCGCGTACGTGACCAGCGTGGCGCGCGGCAACGGCAAGCAATACATGCTGCAAGTGGCCGACGCGGACGGCTACAATCCGCGCACGATCGCCGAGTCGCCGGAGCCGATCATGGCGCCGGCCTGGTCGCCGGACGGCAGCAAGATCGCTTACGTATCGTTCCACACCAAGCGGTCGGAAATTTTTATCCAAACCCTGGCTACCGGTCAGCGCGAGAGCGTGTCGGCCTATCCCGGCATCAACGGCGCGCCGGCATTTTCGCCCGACGGCAGTCGCTTGGCGATGACTTTGTCCAAGGATGGTAGTCCCGATATTTACGTGCTGAATCTGTCCGGCCGCAGTTTGACTCGGATGACGTCCGGTTTGTCGATCGATACCGAGCCGACTTGGTCGCCGGACGGTAGTTCGATCGTGTTCACGTCCGACCAAGGCGGTAAACCGCAGCTTTACATCATGCCGGCGTCTGGCGGTAAAGCCAGTCGCCTGACCTTCCAGGGCGATTACAACGCTCGCGGCCGCTTCTCGGCCGATGGTCGCAGTTTGGCGATGGTGACCGGTAGCGGCGGCGATTACCGGATCGCGGTGATGGATATGGCCTCTCGGACCGTCAACGTGCTGACCGAAGGCCGATTGGACGAGTCGCCGAGCTTCGCGCCCAACGGCAGCATGGTCTTGTTCGCGGCGACGCGCGGCGGCAAGTCGGCGCTGTCCGTCGTATCCACCGATGGTGCGATGCAGCAGAAATTGGCCTTCGAGAACGGCGGGGTTCGCGAGCCGGCCTGGGCACCTTGATCGCCCGAGCGATAGCCTGCAAACTATCGATTATCGACTTTGATTTTTTATTTGGAGAACAGCATGACACTTAGCAAAAAAACTCTGGCTTTGGCGATGGTCGCCGTTTTGGCAAGCGGATGTAGCTCGACCGACGAAAGCGAGAACGGTTTGGGCGACGCAACCCAAGGCACTGATGCCTCTACCAGCGGCTACAACGACGGCTCGATGTCCGGCAGCCAATTCGGCTCCGGTAACGGCTTCAACTCCGGTTCGAATCTGGGTCCGGAATTCAGCGATCCGAACAACCCGTTGTCCAAGCAAGTGATCTATTTCGAACTGGATAGCGCGCAAGTCAAACAAGACTATGTGCCGGTCGTTGCCGCTCACGCCCGTTATCTGGCCTCCCACCCGAATCAACACGTGATTTTGGCGGGTCATGCCGACGAACGCGGTTCCAGCGAATACAACATCGCATTGGGCGAACAACGCGCCAAGTCGGTCGAACGGATGATGCGTAGCCAAGGGGTCGGTTCCGGCCAGTTGGAAGTCGTCAGCTACGGCGAAGAGAAACCGGCGGTTTCCGGTCATGACGAATCCGCATGGCAACAAAATCGTCGCGTTGAAGTAGGCTATCAATGAGCCGGCGGGCGCTTCTGATTGCAAGTATCGGCTT
>NZ_MKMC01000038.1:0-14631 GCF_001856095.1 Methylomonas sp. LWB | reverse complement strand
ACCGTCAGTATTTCCGGCGGCCATTTCGCGGCCGGCCTGGGCACCGTGGAATTGACCGTGGCGCTGCATTACGTATTCAATACCCCGGTCGATCAATTGGTTTGGGATGTCGGCCATCAGGCCTATCCGCACAAGATTCTGACCGGCCGCAAGGATAGGATGACCACGATCCGCACCCTGGGCGGGGTGTCGGCCTTTCCGTGCCGGGCCGAGAGCGAATACGATGCCTTCGGCGTCGGCCATTCCTCGACCTCGATCAGCGCGGCCTTGGGCATGGCCATCGCTTCGCAGTTGCGCGGCGAGGATAAGAAGATGGTGGCCATCATAGGCGACGGTTCGATCACCGGCGGCATGGCCTTCGAGGCGATGAATCATGCCGGCGACGTCAATGCCAATCTGTTGGTGATTCTGAACGACAACGAGATGTCGATTTCGCCGCCGGTCGGGGCGATGAACAATTATCTGACCAAGATTTTGTCCAGCAAGCTGTATTCCTCGGTCCGTCAGGAAAGCAAGAAGGCCTTGTCCAGCATGCCCAGCGTTTGGGAGTTGGCGCGCAAGGCGGAAGAACACGTCAAGGGCATGATCGTGCCGGGGACCTTGTTCGAGGAGTTGGGCTTTAATTATTTCGGACCGATCGACGGCCACGATCTGGAGATCCTGGTGTCGACCCTGGACAAGCTCAAGGATTTGCGCGGACCGGTGTTTTTGCATGTGGTGACCAAGAAGGGCAAGGGTTACGCCCCGGCCGAGAAGGACCCCTTGGCTTACCACGGCGTGCCGGCCTTCGATCCGACCCAGGATTTTCTGCCCAAGGCGGCGCCGTCGCCGCATCCGACCTATACCGAGGTGTTCAGCCGTTGGTTGTGCGATATGGCGGCCGAGGACGAGCGGCTGCTGGGGATTACCCCGGCGATGCGCGAAGGCTCGGGGTTGGTCGAGTTTTCCCAGCAATACCCGCAACGCTATTTCGACGTGGCCATCGCCGAGCAGCACGCGGTGACCCTGGCCGCCGGCCAGGCTTGCCAGGGCGCCAAGCCGGTGGTGGCGATTTATTCGACCTTTTTGCAGCGCGGTTACGACCAGTTGATCCACGACGTGGCCTTGCAGAATCTGGATGTGTTGTTTGCGTTGGATCGAGCCGGTCTGGTCGGCCCGGACGGCCCGACCCATGCCGGCGCCTTCGACTACAGCTATCTGCGCTGCATTCCGAATATGTTGGTGATGGCCCCGGCCGACGAGAACGAGTGCCGGCAGATGCTGACCACCGGCTTCCATTACCACGGCCCAGCCTCGGTGCGCTATCCGCGCGGCAAGGGGCCCGGCGCGGCGATCGATCCGCGCCTGACCGACCTTGAGATCGGCCAGGGCGAGATTCGCCACCAGGGCGGCCGGATTGCGATCCTGGCCTGGGGGGCGATGGTCGCCCCGGCCGTCGAAGCCGGCAAGCAACTGGGGGCGACAGTAGCCAACATGCGCTTCGTCAAGCCCCTTGATGAAAGCTTGATTCTGGAACTCGCCAAAACCCACGACGTGTTCGTCACGGTCGAGGAAAACGTCATTGCCGGCGGGGCCGGTAGTGCGGTACTGGAATTCCTGCAAGCGCAGCGGATACTGATGCCGGTCCTGACCCTCGGCCTGCCCGACCGCTTCGTCGAGCAGGGCTCCAGAGAACAACTGCTCGGCTTGTGCGGACTCGACGCCAAAGGCCTGTTGGCCAGCATTGAGGCGTTTTGCGCTTGAGACAAGAGGCAACAATGGACAGACTCAGAAACAAAATTCGCGACATTCCCGATTTCCCAAAACCCGGTATCGTCTTCAAGGACATCACGCCACTGGTCAAGGACCCGGCCACGCTACGGCTGGCTGTACATCAACTGTTACATCCGTTTCTCGGCCGCGACATTACTGCGGTAGCCGGCATGGAAGCCCGCGGCTTCATTTTCGGCTCTCTAGTGGCTTGGGAACTGGGTATTCCGTTCGTCCCGCTACGAAAGCCCGGCAAGTTGCCCTACGACGTACAAAGCGTGTCTTACGATCTGGAATATGGCTCCGCGGAACTTGAGGTACATATCGATGCCGTCGATAGCAAAGATAAAGTGCTGCTGATAGACGACTTGTTGGCGACCGGCGGCACGGCGAAGGCCAGTTGCGAATTGATCGAAAAACTCGGCGCCAGCGTGGTGGCATGCGCTTTCGTCGTCGAATTGGATTTTCTGAACGGGAGAGGGAATTTGCAAGGGTACGAAATTCATTCCTTGCTGCACTATTAATTCGAGTGCTTTCCAACAAAAAAGGCCGGTAAAACCGGCCTTTTTTGTTATTAGCAATCACCAAATCAGCTCAGACTAACGCTTGTGCCTGGTTTTTTTTTTACTAATTCTATCCATTTTAGCCGAGGCCTCCTCAAAGGATTTGAGCATTTTTTCGAAGGCCGGGCTCGCTGCCGTTGTTACGGCGCTGGACTTGACCGGTACGACTACCGGTTGGTCGACTTTGCTGCTATCGGCCGGCGCCGGCTTTCCGGAACTGTTTTTTTTTTCGACTGCTGAACCCGAAGTCTCTTCAAGCGCCGCGTCGACATCCAAATCGTAACTACTGGTATCGGCCTTACCGTCGTTGATCAGGTTTTTCCGATACTGCAGGAATGATTCGCGGGTGAATACATAAGGATCGAGCGCCGCCTCGTCGATGAAATTCAGCGCGCCTTCGGCATTCGCACGGTCGTTGATGCCTTCGACGATGCCGCTGCCCGGCACGTAAGTACCCGGATTGGCGGCTTTATCGATAATAACCGCCCCACCGTCGCGAACCGTGGTAGGACCCAGCACAGGCAGTACCAAGTAAGCGCCTTGATCGACACCCCACACCGCCAAGGTTTGACCAAAGTCCTCGACATTATTTTGCAAACCCAAATCGCTGGCGACATCGAACAAACCCGCGACGCCGAATGTGGTATTCGCCAGAAAACGGCCGGTATCCGACGCACTTTGTTCGAACTTACCTTGCAAAACATCATTCAACACGACGTTGATGCCTTTAAGGTTATTGAAAAAGTTACTGACGCCGGTTTCCATGAAATCCGGCGTGACGTATTTGTAACCGTCCGCGACCGGCTTTAGCAAATACCTGTCCAATCCCATATTGAAGCCATACATCGAACGGTTGAATCCTTCGTACGGATCGACGGAGTTCGAAGAACCAGACACATCCTTACTCTTGCCGGCGGCTTGGTCGCTACGCGACTCCGTCGTCGCGCATCCGCCACCGGCCAAGGCGCCTGAAACCAACAGCGCCCAAAGCAGGGGAGCCTGACTTTTCGCTTGAAAACTGGGGTTAAACATTACAGAAATTCCTAAAACAGACTTATTGTTTCGCGTAACTATCGATCTTTTCGTTAATTTTAGCGATCAAGGCATCGAAACCTTCCCGACTCAGCACACTTGTGTAGTCGGACCGCTTCAGAGCCAAATCGCTAACGCCGTCGGCTATTATATTGATAATCTGCCAACCATCGTCTTTTTTCTTCATCATGTAATCGAACTTGACGTCTTTTTCACCTGGAATCAACAGATTAGTGTGAATAACCACGCCACCCCGACCGGTTTCCTCTTCCGACACGAAGTTAAACGATTCCCCGGAATAATCCTTGAAATTATGCGCGTAAGCCGACACACTTAATTTACTGAATACTTCTTCCAGCTTGGATTGCTGCTCGGGCGCCAACTCCTCCCACTGCTTGCCGACGACAATACGAGCAATTTTCGGCAAGTCGTGGCTTTTCTTGACGGCAACATCCAATTTTTCGTATCGCCCCTGAAAACCAAGCGCTTTACCTTGCTTCATCACGTCCAACAGCTCGTTCTGAAAGCCCTCGACGACCTGCCGTGCCGTCATTTCGCCGGCAATGCCCGCCGAAGAAACGCATAATAGCGCCAGAAAACCAATACCCAATAAGATCTTTCTCAACATCATTGCCTTGCCATCCAAACTGTTCGGTTTACAGCGCCAATTCAAGTTACGCTCTCGGTGATTTACATTAAGACTCGATTTTCACCGGAATTTCCGAAATCGAGGTTTTACGACCGCCGGTATAGTTAGGCTGCGTCTCGGCAACCATATCTCCGGAGGTTTTCGGCCCGCGTAACGACACCCAAAGTCCTTTCAACGGATTCGCCAACATATCTTCGACCGCTGTCGCCTCGTAACCGCAATGAGCCATGCAATTCGCGCATTTGGGATTTTTCACGGTGCCGTATTTATCCCAGGGCGTATCGTCCAGCAGCTCTTTAAAAGACCCGGCATTGCCTTCGTCGGCCAGCAAATAGCAAGGCTTCTGCCAACCAAACACATTGCGGGTCGGGTTACCCCACGGCGTACAATCGTAACTTTGATTGCCGGCCAGATAATCCAAATAGAGCGCCGAGTGGTTAAGCTTCCATTTGCGTTTTTTGCCCAGTTTGAAGATACCCCGGAACAGGTTCTTGGTATCCACGCCTCGGATAAACACATCCTGACGCGGCGCCCGCTCGTAACTGAAACCCGGCGCGATCGTCACGCCTTCGACGCCCAGGTCCATCGCGTAATCCAAGAACTCGGCAACTTCTTCAGGTGTTTCGCCCTGGAACAACGTACAGTTGATCGTGACTCGGAAGCCCTTGCCCAAGGCCAGCTTGATGGCCTCGATGGCAATGTCGAACACGCCGTCCTGACAAACGGAGGCATCGTGGCGATGCTTCAAACCATCCAGGTGTACCGAAAAAGTCAAATACGGGGAAGGCTTGTAATCGTTGATGCGCTTGCGCAACAACAACGCATTGGTGCAAAGATAGACGAATTTCTTTCTAGCGACGATACCTTCGACGATTTGCGGCATTTCCTTATGTATTAAAGGCTCGCCGCCCGGAATCGAGACCATCGGCGCACCACACTCGTCCACGGCATCCAGACACTCTTGCACCGACAAGCGCTTATCGAGAATATCGTCCGGGTAATCGATTTTACCGCAGCCGGCGCAAGCCAAGTTGCATCTAAACAACGGCTCCAGCATCAACACCAACGGGTATTTTTTCACACCCTTGAGTTTTTGCTTAACCAGATAACTACCTACAGCCCATTGCTGACGTAAAGGAACACTCACAGCGTTTTCTCCAAAATCTATCAAGACACTGACATCGGTTTGTTGTTAAAAAAAAACAACAACCCAAGCCAACCTTCCGTATGCCGCCGAGGCCCCATAAAACCTGAGAAATACTAGTGAAATACAGTGCGGCGATACAAGCAGATGTCGCTAGAATACTACTTTTTCTGGATTCGCTCCAGTAAGAATGAAGAAAAAGCAACAACGACGGCAAATTTCCTGCAGTAAATCTATTTAATTGAACAGCCGCGTCATAGGAAAGCCGATCCAACACAACAAATCAGCACCATTATAAATCATATACTTACTTAATTAATCTCAACCAACTCATGGTCTACCTTAAGCAAAGCGCCGAAAAATTTGCCCTAAAACAACAGCGCTTTGCAAATCACCAACAAACCGACTATCATTGACACATCTTCAATAGACCGTAAAACCATGAAAGGACCTCGATCGCCAATCACCGACATAGCCGAACTCAACCGGCTCCCGGACAGCGGGTTTCAAGCCGTATTGCTTGAAGGCGTGTCGCGCACTTTCGCCCTGACCATCCCGCAATTGCCCGGCGCGCTCTACACGGCCGTGGCCAATGCCTACTTACTGTGCCGCATTGTCGATACCATCGAAGACGAAGTGTCTCTGGATGCCGAGCAAAAAAAGTACTTCTGTCGCGGCTTTATCGAAGTCGTCAAGACCGGCGCCCACGCTGACTCGTTTGCCGCCGAATTGGCGCCATTGCTTTCCGAACAAACCATTCCGGCCGAACACAGCTTGATCCGGGTGATTCCAAGGGTCATCGCGATCACCCACAGCCTTGACGCGGCGCAAATCCAAGCGCTAGCCGAATGCGTGCAAACGATGGCCAACGGCATGCCGATTTACCAGGCGCTGGATCTACACGCCGGCCTGAAAACAATGAAGGACATGGACGACTATTGCTACTACGTCGCCGGCTGCGTCGGCGAGATGTTGGCAAAACTGTTCTGTCACTATTCTCCGGAAATCGCCGCGCATCGGGAGGAACTATTGAAGCTGTCGGTTTCCTTCGGTCAAGGCCTGCAAATGACCAATATTCTCAAGGACATTTGGGACGACGCCAAACGCGGCGTGTGCTGGCTGCCGCAAGATATTTTCGACGAGACCGGTTTCAAACTGACCGAACTGACGCCGACCACCAACGACCAACGCTTTCGGAAAGGCCTGGAACATTTGATCGACATTGCCCACGGCCATCTGCAAAACGCACTGACTTACACCCAACTTCTGCCCAGCCACGAAACCGGCATTCGCAATTTTTGCCTGTGGGCGCTGGGCATGGCGGTACTGACCTTGAAAAAAATCAAGCAACACCTTGATTTCAATGATTCGAGTCAGGTCAAGATCAGCCGCAACAGCGTCAAGGCCACGATAGTCGCCAGTAAATTAGCGGCTCGCAGCAACTGGCTTTTGTCGCTTTTATTCAATCTGTCCAGCCGCGGCCTGAAAACCCCCGACTGGCAGTATTTACCCGTATCTCACTCCGGACAATAAGGAATCGCCATGTTTACTGAAGCCCCCGTAGAGAGCAACCACGACTTTTCACCCAGCAGCTCGGCGACATCCAACGCGTCAAGCGCGCTGAATATCGCCATCGAGCGCGCCCAAACCCGATTGCTCAGCCTGCAAAATCCCAAGGGTTATTGGGTGTTCGAACTCGAAGCCGACTGCACCATCCCGTCCGAATACATCATGATGATGCATTACCTGGACGACATTAACGAAGAATTACAAGCCAAGATCGCCGTTTACCTGCGCGGGCGGCAAAATCCCGACGGCAGTTATCCGTTGTTCACGGGCGGTCCCGGCGACATCAGCTGCAGCGTCAAGGTCTACTACGCACTGAAGATGGCCGGCGATGCCATCGACGCGCCGCACATGGTCAAACTACGGACCTGGATTCTGGCCCAAGGCGGCGCGGCGCGCGCCAACGTGTTTACCCGGATCGCTCTGGCCATATTCGAACAATTGCCCTGGCGCGGCGTACCCTACATCCCGGTCGAAATCATGCTGTTGCCTAAGTGGTTTCCTTTCCATTTGGACAAGGTCTCCTATTGGTCGCGAACCGTAATGGTACCCTTGTTCATCCTGTGTACGTTGAAAGCCAAGGCCAAAAATCCGCGCAATATCGACATCCTGGAACTGTTCGTCGTCCACCCCGACGAAGAAAAGCACTACTTTCCGGAACGCACGTTGTTGAACAAATGCTTCTTGGCCCTGGATAAATTGGGCAGAGTCACCGAACCCTTGATCCCAAACCGCATGCGCCAACGCGCGATAGACCAAGCCGTGACTTGGTTCACCGAACGCTTGAACGGCGAGGACGGCCTGGGCGGCATCTTCCCGGCCATGGTCAACGCCTACGAGGCGATGTTGTTGCTCGGCATGCCGCACGACCACCCGAATGTGACTATCTGCCGGCAAGCCATCGATAAACTATTAGTCGTCAACGAAAAAGACGCCTATTGCCAACCCTGTTTGTCGCCGGTTTGGGACACCGCATTGGCCAGCATGGCATTGATCGAAGCCGACAAACGCGGTAACGCCGCGGCCCTGTCCCATGCCTACGACTGGTTGAAAAGCGTGCAATTGTCGGACGAACCCGGCGATTGGCGGGTCCGGAAACCCGACTTAGCCGGCGGCGGTTGGGCCTTCCAGTTCGCCAACCCGCATTACCCCGATGTGGACGATACCGCGATCGTCGGTTTCGCGATGGCCGAATCCGGCCTGGACAACCTGGACGAATCCATCCACCGCGCCACGCGCTGGATCGTCGGCATGCAATCGGAAAACGGCGGCTACGGTGCTTTCGACGTCGACAATACCTATTACTACCTGAACGAAATTCCGTTTGCCGATCACGGCGCCTTGCTCGATCCGCCGACCGTCGACGTCAGCGCCCGTTGCGCCATGTTGATGGCGCGCGTCGCCAAGGACCACGACGAATACCGTCCGGCCTTGCAACGCACGATCGAATACATCCGTGGCGAACAGGAAGCCGACGGCTCCTGGTTCGGCCGCTGGGGTACCAACTTCATCTACGGTACTTGGTCGACCCTATTGGGTCTGGAACAAACCGATGTGCCGAAAACCGACCCGATGTTCGTCAAGGCGGCCGCTTGGCTAAAGAGCGTGCAACGCGAGGACGGCGGCTGGGGCGAGGATAACTTGAGTTATCACGACGACATTCAGTATCGTGGCAGCTACCACTTCAGCACCGCGTTCCAAACCGCTTGGGCGATATTGGGCCTGATCGCGGCCGGCGAAGCGCGTAGCGCGGAAGTCAAGGCCGGCATCGACTTCCTGATGCGGACCCAACAAGCCGACGGCGTCTGGAACGACCCCTGCTTTACCGCGCCCGGCTTTCCTAAGGTGTTTTATTTGAAATATCACGGCTACGACAAGTTCTTCCCGTTGTGGGCTTTGGCCCGATACCGCAACGAACTGAATAAACAGTAACGTGAGTTGCGGAATCGTCGTTGCCCTGCCAGAAGAACTTGCCACGCTGACTTCCCGGAAATTGGCGCGCGGCGAATGTTGCCGAATAAGCGCCGACATCCTGGTCGCTTATGCCGGCGCCGGTCCCAACAATGCCGCCAGCGCCGCTCGCCTGCTCATCGCCAAGGGCGCCGATCGGCTGATCAGCTGGGGTTGCGCGGCGGCATTGGCGCCGCAGTTGCGGCCCGGCGTTCTGGTAGTCGCGGACCAGATTTTTTTTGACCGTCAAAGTTACGAAACCGACAAACGTTGGTCGCACAAAATGCGCAACCGACTCAGCGAACGCCTGACGGTGGGGAGCGGCAATTTGTCCACCGAAGCGCGTATCGTCGCGCTGAGTAGCGACAAACAACTGATTCACCGCGAAACCGGCGCGGTAGCGTTGGACATGGAAAGCGGCGCGATTGCCAAAGTCGCCAGTCAAGCCAATTTACCATTCCTGGTATTGCGCGCGATCGCCGATCCGGCCGCGATGGACCTGCCGCGCGCCGTGGTCGGCGCCTTGAACGATCAGGGCCGCGTCGAGATGGCTAAATTACTACGCCACTTGCTGAATCATCCTTGGGAGCTTCCAGGATTGATCAAACTCGGCCGACATTTCGGCGCCGCCCAAAAGACGCTGAAAACCATCGCCAAACACTTAAACGAAATCGTCATTTACTAGAAAAACCAGCCCTTGCCGCGATTACCGGCAACGGCGCAGCTTACGAGGTAATAAATGTCCTTCAGCATTGCCGATCTGTTTTCCCAGCATTTCGATGAAAAATTCGATCTGCACGAGCAATACCTTAACAACCAAATGGTGCGAGTCCTGCGTACCATCGGTTACGACCGCAAATACCAGCGAGCGATCGGCCAATACCTGTACGACGACGAAGGCAACGAGTACTTGGATTTGCTGAGCGGTTTCGGCGTGTTCGCGATGGGCCGCAATCACCCAACCATCGTCAAGGCCTTGCAAGAAACCTTGACGCTGGAATTACCGAATCTGGTGCAAATGGACGTTTCCTTATTGAGCGGCTTACTGGCGAAGGAAATCATCGCCACCTGTCCGGACAATTTGGAAAAAATGTTTTTCTGCAACTCAGGCACCGAGGCGGTCGAAGCCGCCATCAAATTCGCCCGTTACACCACCAAGCGGCCGCGCATCGTTTATTGCGAACACGGCTATCACGGTCTGACCATGGGTGCCTTGTCGCTGAACGGCGAGGAAATATTCCGCGAGGGCTTCGGCCCCTTATTGCCGAACTGTTCGGCAGTGCCGTTCAACGATCTGGCCGCGCTGGAACAAGTACTTAGCGGCAAGGACGTCGCCGCCTTCATCGTCGAGCCGATCCAAGGCAAGGGCGTCAACCTGCCGTCCGACGACTACCTGCCGGAAGTCGAACGCCTGTGTAAAAAATACGGCACGCTGTTCGTCGCAGACGAAATCCAGACCGGCATCGGCCGCACCGGCAAGTTCTGGGCGATTGAACATTGGGGCGTCAAGCCCGATATGATTTTGATGGCTAAAGCACTGTCCGGCGGCTTCGTGCCGGTCGGCGGCGTGGCGATGACCGCCAAAATCATGGACACGGTGTTCAACCGGATGGACCGCGCCGTCGTCCACGGTTCGACCTTCTCGAAAAACAATATGGCGATGGCCGCCGGCCTGGCCAGCCTGCATGTTATCCACGACGAAAAACTGGTGGAAAACAGCGCCAAGATCGGCGAAGACATCATCGCCACGCTGAATGCGATGAGTCCGAAGTACGAATTCCTGAAGGAAGCGCGCGGCAAGGGCTCGATGATCGCGATCGAATTCCAGTCGCCGAAGAGCCTGGGGCTAAAAGCCGCCTGGGCGATGCTGGAAGCGGCCAACAAAGGTCTGTTCTGTCAGATGATTACGATCCCGCTGTTCAAGGAACATCGGGTGCTCAGTCAGGTTGCGGGCCACGGCATGAATGTCGTCAAACTGTTGCCGCCGCTTAACCTGACGCAAAAAGACCGCGACTGGATCGTCGACGCGATGGAAAAAACCATCGCCGATACCCACAACGTCACCGGCTCGATCTGGACGCTGGGCAAAAACCTAGCCAGTCATGCTCTGAAAAACAAGAAATAAGGAGATTGTTATGCACTCGTTACAACGGATACTTTTGATTTTAACGCTGGCTACCAGCAACATTGCGTTCGGTCACGCCGTCGTTACCCATAACTCGTTGAAATTGAAACCGGTGCCGGTCAATCAAGCCAGCCAGGTCGAATTGTCGTTCAATTCGAAAGTGGAGCTCGATTTGTCGGAAGTGTTTCTGGTCAGCGCCGGCGACGTGATGACGCCGGTCAGCGCCTCGCTCGGCGCCAAACCCGGCCAAGTGCTGCTCGACCTGCCGGCCTTGGCGCCCGGCGAGTATGCGATCAAACTGAAGATTTTCGCCGCGGACGGTCATCTCAGTGAAGACCTGCTGCGCTTTTTCGTTAAAGAACCCAAATAAATCCTTATGGAAGGCATTGCCAATTATTTAGACTCGTTGATCGGCGGCGTCGATCTGACCTTCTACTCCATCGCCATCGGCGGCTTGCTGTGGGGCCTGTTCGTGCTGCGCCCCTGGGACGAAAGCGCCAATTACAATAGCGCGTTACTGGACAGAACCGTCAATCTGATCCACTTCGGCAGCAAAGCCGTGGTCATCACCCAATTGTCGAAAATCGGTCTGAAAATTTGGCTAATGGCCGTTACATTGGGCAAATCGCCGTTCCCGGCGTTTTTTCACACCGTGCAATTCAACGCCGGCGTGGCCCGCGCACTATTTGCCTTTGCGCTGTATTTATTCATCAAATTCGGCCTGAAACACCACTTACGTTCCAAACGGCACTGGCAAATCGCGATTGCCATTATCGTGCCGCTAGTGATAGCCGCCGCCTGGCTGGTCCACGGAGCCAGTCGCCTGGAAGACCGCGGTTTGCTAATGACCTTGACCGTCAGCCATCAGATCGCAGCGGCGGCCTGGGTCGGCGGCATTTTCCAAATACTGGCTCTGTGGGGCTTGCGCAAGCAAAACGCCATCGCCGAGGAAGTCTGGCCGCTGCTGTTGAAGCGTTTCTCCGGCCTGGGGATAGGCGCGGTCGGCTTGCTGCTGGTCACCGGCACCCCGTTGGCCTGGTATTACATTCGCACCTTCCAGGGCTTTATCGGCGCCGGTTACGGCAACCTGCTAACCGTGAAAATCATGATGATGGGACTGGCATTGGGCTTTGCCTGGATGAACAAATCCGCCGTCCGAGAGTACTTCACCAGCCGCAGCCAGTACGTGCTGACCGCCCGGGTGCCCTACTACATCGAAGCGGAAACCCTGATTCTGTTGACCATTCTGTTCACCGCCGCCAGTCTGGCCTCCCAACCGCCGTCGGTCGATATTCCGCACTTAACCGCAACCTGGGAAGAAGTGTTGAACATGTTTCACCCGCGCATACCGCGTTGGGAATCGCCAACCCACGAAGCCCTGCTCGCCGGCGAGGCCGGCCGAGTCGCTATCGTCGGCCAAATCCCGTCGGAAGCCGCCACCGCCTGGTCGGATTACAACCACAACATCTCCGGTATCTTCCTGACCGCGATGAGTTTTTTCGCGATGCTGTCCTACTCGGAGCGCTTTCACAACTGGGCGCGCTACTGGCCGGTCGGCTTCATGGGACTTGGGATATTCCTGTTCTTCCGTTCCGACGCCGAGAGCTGGCCGTTGGGTCCGATCGGCTTTTGGGATAGCACTTTCAACAACGGCGAGATTTTGCAACACCGGATCGCCACCTTTCTGGTGTTCATGCTGGGCTTGTACGAGACCCGCGCCCGCGTCAAGGCCGACCCCGGTATTCTGCCCTATTTGTTTCCGCTGATGTCGGCCTTCGGCGGCATGATGCTGCTAGCGCACTCGCATGTCGGCTTCGAGGCTAAAACCGCGTTTCTAATCCAGGTCGGCCACACCCTGATGGGCGTGTTCGCGCTAATCCTGGCTTGCGGCCGTTGGCTGGAGCTGAAATTGGACGCGCCGGGCAAAAACGTGGCCGGCTTTATCTCGGTTTTTGCGCTATTCCAAATCGGCGTGATTCTGATGTTCTACCGCGAACCCCTGTACTAATATGAAACAGACTAACGAATTTCCGCTGCTAGCCACCATCGCCAGCCCGACCGACATCCGCGCGCTGGCGCCCGAGCAGCTCCAGGCCTTGGCCGACGAGGTGCGCCGGTTTCTGACCCATACCGTCAGTATTTCCGGCGGCCATTTCGCGGCCGGCCTGGGCACCGTGGAATTGACCGTGGCGCTGCATTACGTATTCAATACCCCGGTCGATCAATTGGTTTGGGATGTCGGCCATCAGGCCTATCCGCACAAGATTCTGACCGGCCGCAAGGATAGGATGACCACGATCCGCACCCTGGGCGGGGTGTCGGCCTTTCCGTGCCGGGCCGAGAGCGAATACGATGCCTTCGGCGTCGGCCATTCCTCGACCTCGATCAGCGCGGCCTTGGGCATGGCCATCGCTTCGCAGTTGCGCGGCGAGGATAAGAAGATGGTGGCCATCATAGGCGACGGTTCGATCACCGGCGGCATGGCCTTCGAGGCGATGAATCATGCCGGCGACGTCAATGCCAATCTGTTGGTGATTCTGAACGACAACGAGATGTCGATTTCGCCGCCGGTCGGGGCGATGAACAATTATCTGACCAAGATTTTGTCCAGCAAGCTGTATTCCTCGGTCCGTCAGGAAAGCAAGAAGGCCTTGTCCAGCATGCCCAGCGTTTGGGAGTTGGCGCGCAAGGCGGAAGAACACGTCAAGGGCATGATCGTGCCGGGGACCTTGTTCGAGGAGTTGGGCTTTAATTATTTCGGACCGATCGACGGCCACGATCTGGAGATCCTGGTGTCGACCCTGGACAAGCTCAAGGATTTGCGCGGACCGGTGTTTTTGCATGTGGTGACCAAGAAGGGCAAGGGTTACGCCCCGGCCGAGAAGGACCCCTTGGCTTACCACGGCGTGCCGGCCTTCGATCCGACCCAGGATTTTCTGCCCAAGGCGGCGCCGTCGCCGCATCCGACCTATACCGAGGTGTTCAGCCGTTGGTTGTGCGATATGGCGGCCGAGGACGAGCGGCTGCTGGGGATTACCCCGGCGATGCGCGAAGGCTCGGGGTTGGTCGAGTTTTCCCAGCAATACCCGCAACGCTATTTCGACGTGGCCATCGCCGAGCAGCACGCGGTGACCCTGGCCGCCGGCCAGGCTTGCCAGGGCGCCAAGCCGGTGGTGGCGATTTATTCGACCTTTTTGCAGCGCGGTTACGACCAGTTGATCCACGACGTGGCCTTGCAGAATCTGGATGTGTTGTTTGCGTTGGATCGAGCCGGTCTGGTCGGCCCGGACGGCCCGACCCATGCCGGCGCCTTCGACTACAGCTATCTGCGCTGCATTCCGAATATGTTGGTGATGGCCCCGGCCGACGAGAACGAGTGCCGGCAGATGCTGACCACCGGCTTCCATTACCACGGCCCAGCCTCGGTGCGCTATCCGCGCGGCAAGGGGCCCGGCGCGGCGATCGATCCGCGCCTGACCGACCTTGAGATCGGCCAGGGCGAGATTCGCCACCAGGGCGGCCGGATTGCGATCCTGGCCTGGGGGGCGATGGTCGCCCCGGCCGTCGAAGCCGGCAAGCAACTGGGGGCGACAGTAGCCAACATGCGCTTCGTCAAGCCCCTTGATGAAAGCTTGATTCTGGAACTCGCCAAAACCCACGACGTGTTCGTCACGGTCGAGGAAAACGTCATTGCCGGCGGGGCCGGTAGTGCGGTACTGGAATTCCTGCAAGCGCAGCGGATACTGATGCCGGTCCTGACCCTCGGCCTGCCCGACCGCTTCGTCGAGCAGGGCTCCAGAGAACAACTGCTCGGCTTGTGCGGACTCGACGCCAAAGGCCTGTTGGCCAGCAT
>NZ_MKMC01000037.1:0-15417 GCF_001856095.1 Methylomonas sp. LWB | reverse complement strand
CGTCGAACAGCGTGGGCAGCGGCGCCAGGAGCAAAGCCGACCGGTTTTGGTCAAAATCGAAGCCCTGCTGCTACAACATCTGCATGCGGTAATCCCCGGTAGTTTGCTGGGCAAGGCTTTGCATTACTTGTCATCGCAGTGGTCCAAACTGATCCGCTTCGTCGACAACGGCGCTTGGCCCATCGACAACAACCTCTGCGAAAACGCCATACGCCCCTTCGTGGTGGGCCGCCGCAATTGGTTGTTTTGCGATACGGTGGCCGGCGCCCGTGCCAGCGCTAATCTTTACTCGTTGATCGAAACCTGCAAGGCCAATAGCGTCGACCCTTACACCTATCTGGTCGATCTGTTCCGAAAGCTTCCCACCGCAAAAACTGTCGAAGAGTTCGAAGCGCTGTTGCCTTGGAATCTCGACGCCCTAACGGACTAATCGCACGCCAACGGTTAAGTCATTGTCCGTTTCAGTTCTAGTGCGTCCTTCAAAGATCGCTTACGATTGAACGACGAGGCTTCAACAAAGCCGCCGTGGCGCTGGCCAACAAGAATGCCCGGATACTCTGGGCGATGGCGACGCAGGGCAAAGCATATCAAGCGGCGGTGTAACCACCGTTCGACGCCGGGTTATCCACCCTTTGCCCGCGCCTTCACACGAGAGAAGGGTTCCGGCGCGAACAAAGCGTGGATAACCCTCAACCCGGTGTAGGGCAAGACCAACAGAGTTCAACAGATTGCGGAGGCAAGTGACTCAATAGTGATGACATTCAACAGGTCAGACCGGTGCTTTTCAATCCCGTTCACCCCAGAGATTCTTGGAAATCGTTAGGTTGGTAGAGGCAAAGGCGCGCGGATAGATTCATCAGGGTCCGAAGGTCTATCAAGTACCTTCATCAAGAGACCGAATATATGGCTGCAATCTTGATCTCTGTTGGAAACATCAATTTTGATAACACTTGGCTTGCAATTGGGGAGGAGTCCATATATGGGGTGAGGGGAAATATCAAGGTAAGGCATTGATTTTATCCCCCTCACCCTGCCCTCTCCCGCGAGGAGAGGGTTCTGTTTCGACTTTTACGACACCCTCCGAAGCGAGGCGGTTCGATTTCGACGGATTCTCGCTCGATAACCAAGGATTGATCTTCCGACATCGGCGGGCTGCCCGGCGCTTAACTCCGCATGCGGATGCCAACGGGTTCTGGCCGCGCATCCGCCGGAAAAATTCACACTTGCGGGGCAGGATATGCGCTCAAAATTCGCGGCGTTCGCGCCGCCGTTTACGCCGACCGCACGTAAAACTCATTCCACCGTACAGACTATCGTCCCGACCGCGTTCCATCGAGATTCGACCGCACCTTCGTAACCGCCGAACGGACGGCCGAGAGTGTCGAAGGTACGTTCGGGTGTCGCGGCGGTACGTTCGAAGCGTTGGAGCGTGCCTTCCGGTGATTTTTATGTACGGTCGGCGTCTTTTAAAACGCGACCGCGGCCGTTGGACGTGCGGGCGAAGCCGGCGGCAGGCTGAATAAAGCCCGCGGCCATGCGGTCCGGGCGTTTTAATATCGAAAATTTGCCGGCCGGCGCGTACCGGCCGAGCGATGGCCTGAATTTGCTGTGAACGTCGGTGGGCGAAGTCGTCCGCCACGGACGGGTTTAAGCCTACCATCCATGGCACTGGATGCCCGCTTCCCGGCGGGCATGACGGTTTTGAACAACGCTGACAGATAAGAACTAGCGGAGCGAATCCGGACTCAACAGATGGATTTAAGCCTACCCTTCATGGCACTGGATGCCCATTTCCCGGCGGGCATGATGGTCTTGAACAACGCTGACAGATAAGAACTAGCGGAGCGAATCCGGACTCAACAGATGGATTTAAGCCTACCCTTCATGGCACTGGATGCCCATTTCCCGGCGGGCATGATGGTCTTGAACCACTCTGACAACTAAGCACTATCGGCGGATTTCAAGCGCGGCGGATTTAAGGTGTTCGAATCAGACCGATGATCTATGATTAGGGACTCTTACAACCAATCAGAGGGGGCTGGGATGTCGACCACGCCGCATCCGGATAATGCCGCGCCTTTCCAAGCCGCCGTGTTGGCGGCACTGGCCAAGCAATATTGCGTGTTGGATGCCGACGGCAAGGTCGTGCACGTCAGCGAAGCCTGGTTGGCGTTCGACCAAGCACACGCCAACGCCAAGCCTGCTCTGCAACTCGGCCAGCGTTATCCGGGCCTGCTCGCCGCCGGGCTGACCAACGACAGAGGCGGTCAAGCGTTTTACGACGGCATCCTGGCGGTGTTGAACGGTTCGCGGCCGGAGTTTTCGTTGGAGTACGCGTTTCGTACCGCCACCGGCCAACTGTGGTTTACCGGAAGAGTCGCGCGCTTCGCCGAGCCGGCCTTGGGCGCGGTCATCGTCATCCACGAAAACATTTCCGAATACCAACACCTGGAGAACCGGTTTCGGCAAGCGGTGGAAGCGGCGCCGAACGCGATCGTGATGGTCAACGAATCCGGTTGCATCGTCATGGTCAACGCCCAGACCGAGCTGTCGTTCGGATACACCCGCGCCGAACTGATAGGCCGGGCCGTGGAAATGTTGGTGCCCGAGCGATTTCGCGGCGGCCATGCCGACTTCCGTCGCGCCTACTTCGCCGATCCGGTGTCGCGGCCGATGGGCGCCGGCCGCGATTTATACGGGAGGCGCAAGGATGGCAGCGAATTTCCGGTCGAGATCGGCTTGGGCCTGATCGACAGCCACGACGAAACCCTGGTGTTGAGTTCCATCGTCGACATCACCGCCCGCAAACGCCTGGAACATCGATTTCGGCAGGCGGTCGAATCCGCGCCCAATGCCATCGTCATGGTCAACGAGTCCGGCACGATTTTGATGGTCAACGCGCAAACCGAGAACTCGTTCGGTTACTCGCGCACCGAGTTGCTGGGGCAGCCGGTCGAGGTATTGGTTCCGGAACGCTTTCGCGGCGGACACGTCGCCGCTCGCCAGGCCTATCTGGCCGATCCGGTATCGCGGCCGATGGGCGAGGGCCGGGATTTGTTCGGCTTGCGCAAGGACGGCAGCGAATTTCCGGTCGAAATCGGCTTGGGGCTGATCGACGACGAGAACGGCACCATCGTCCTCAGCTCCATCGTCGATATTACCGAGCGCAAAAACGCCCACGACCGCTTGCGCCAAGCGCTGACCGAAAAAGAGGTGTTGTTGAAGGAAGTCTACCACCGGGTCAAGAACAACCTGCAGGTGGTTTCCAGTCTGATCAACCTGCAAGCCGCCAGCGTGACCAGCGCGGAAACCGCCGATCTGCTCCAGCAAAGCGCCGACCGGATCAAGGCCATGGCGCTACTGCACGAGAAGCTGTATCAATCGAAGGATTTGGCGAAAATCGATTTCAACGAATACATTCGCAGTTTGGTCGATCACTTGTTATTCGGTTACGGCGCGCATGCGGGCAACATCGCGATCGAAATGGCCATCGACAATGTGTTTCTCGGCGTGGATACCGCGATTCCCTGCGGCCTGATCATCAACGAATTGCTGTCCAACGCGCTCAAGCACGCGTTTCCCGGCAATCGCGCCGGTCAAGTACGCATCGCTTTTAGCCTGCGACTGGGCGAATACTGCTTGACGATCGCCGACGACGGCGTCGGTCTTCCCGAGGCGCTGGACTTTAAAAACACCGGCTCGCTGGGCTTGCAATTGGTGGATACCTTGACTCATCAATTGCTCGGCGGGATGGACTTGAACCGGACCGCCGGCACGGCGTTCACGCTGCGTTTTCCGGAAAATCCGCAATAACCCGATAACGAGGGGGCGACGATGCAAGCCAGCAAAATCCTGATTGTCGAAGACGAAGGCATCATCGCGATGGACATCCGCAGGCAGTTGGAAGGTTTCGGTTACCAGGTGGTGGCGACCGCGTTTTCCGGCGGCCAGGCCATCACGTTGGCCAACCAGCATAAGCCGGACTTGGTGATGATGGACATCGTGTTGAAGGGCGAGATGGACGGCATTAGCGCCGCGCAAGCCATTGTCGAATCGTTGCGGATTCCGGTGATTTTTCTGACGGCTTACAGCGATTCCGCGACATTGGCGCGGGCGAAAGCCACCGGCGCCTACGGCTATTTGATCAAGCCGTTCCGGCCGGACGAACTGCATGCTTCCATCGAAGTGGCTTTGTACAAGCACCAATTGGAACGCAAACTTAAGGAGAGCGAGCAATGGTTCGGTAAAACCCTGCGCTGCATTAGCGATGCCGTCATCGCCACCGATACCGACAGTAGGGTTCGGTTTATGAACCCGGTGGCAGAGGACGCGACCGGCCAAAGTTTGGAGCAGGCCAAGGGGCGCCGAATCGAGGAGCTGATGACACTGGTTTCCGAATCGGACCGGGGCGTCGTCGAAAACCCGATCATAAGCACCCTCGAAAGTCTGGAGGTCACCGCGCTGGAGCGCGCCACGATACTGGTCAATCCGCAGGGAACCGAGTTTCCGGTGGACGACGGCGCCGCGCCCATCATCGACGACGACGGCACCTTGTTTGGCGCGGTGATGGTGTTTCGCGACATCACCGCCCGCCGAGAAATGGAAAATTTACTGCGGGAAAGCGAAGAGCGCTTTCACAGCTCGTTCGAGATGGCCGCGATCGGCATGGCCTTGGTGTCGTTGGACGGCGCTTTTCTGCAAGTCAACAACGCGCTGTGCGAAACCTTCGGTTACGGCCGGGCGGAGTTGCTGAACGGCCGTCTGCGGATGCTGATGCCGGACGGCGAGCCGCATCACTTGCTCGATCAATGCTTGCATCAATTGTTGGCCGACGAGCGGCCCACCTTTCAAATCGAATTGGAATGCTTGCACAAAACCGCCGGCAAGCGGGTTTGGACGCTGTTGAGCGCCTCGCTGGTGCGCGGTCCGGACGGCGTGCCGCAATATTTCATCGTGCAGGTCCAGAATATCAGCAACCGCAAATACGCCGAACAGCAACTGATTTACTTGGCCAATCACGACCCGCTGACCGGGCTGCTCAATCGCGATCAATTTCATGCCCGGCTCACTCAAGCGCTATCGACCGCCCGCCGGCACGGTAGCAAGCTGGCCTTGATGTTCCTGGATTTGGATCGCTTCAAATTGATTAACGACACCTTGGGCCACCGCTTGGGCGACTTGTTGCTGCAAGCGACCAGCGATCGCTTGAAAAGTACCGTGCGCGCCAACGATGTACTGGCCCGATTGGGCGGCGACGAATTCATCGTATTGCTGAACGACATTACTCACAGCGACGACGTGGCGCGCATCGCCCAAAAGACCATCGATATCCTGACCCAACCGTTTACGTTGGAAGGCAACGATCTGGTGGTCACCGCCAGCGTCGGCATCAGCGTGTTTCCCGACGACGGCAAAGACAGCCACACCCTGCTGATGAACGCCGACACCGCGATGTATCTGGCCAAGGAGCGCGGCAAGAACAACTATCAGTTTTATACGCTGGCGATGACGGAGCGGTCGTTGGAACGGATGACCGTCGAACGCGGCTTGCGGCGCGCGCTGGCCGAGCGGGAATTGCGCCTGCATTTTCAGGTGCAAATAGATAGTGTCAGCGGTTTGGCGACCGGCGCGGAAGCTTTGGTACGCTGGCAGCATCCGGAATGGGGACTGGTTTATCCGGACCGCTTTATTACCGTCGCCGAGGAAACCGGGCTGATCGTGCAAGTCGGGGCTTGGGTATTGCGCGAAGCCTGTCTGCAGGCCAAGGCTTGGATCGAACACGGCGGACCGTTCGCCAGCGTGGCGGTCAATGTCTCGGCGCGCCAGTTTTTGGAAGCGAATTTATTTCAAACGGTGAAGGATATTTTGAGCGAAACCGGGTTGAATCCTAACGCGCTGGAACTGGAAATCACCGAGTCGGCGGTGATGCAAAACCCGGAAAGCACGTTGCAGGTACTGCGCCAGTTCCAGGCCTTGGGCGTGCGGCTGAGCATAGACGATTTCGGTACCGGTTATTCCAATCTGACCTATCTGTACCGGTTTCCGGTGCAGAGCGTCAAAATCGATCGCTCCTTCGTCATCGGTCTGGCCGAAGACGGTAGCAGCAAAACCCTGGTCAGGGCGATCGTCGCGCTGGCCCACGAGCTAAGGCTGTCGGTGGTGGTCGAGGGTGTGGAGACCGCCGAGCAACTGGCCTTTTTAACGGCGCAAGGCTGCGATTCGCTACAAGGTTATCTGTTCAGCCGGCCGGTCAGCGCCGAACAATTCTCGCAGGCCTTCGTCGGCGCCGGGCTCAGGAGCCACTTGCCTTAAGCCGTAATGTCGTTAGGTTAAGGTTTGACCGTTCGCCCTGAGCCTGTCGAAGGGTGAATGGTTAAGCCGTTCATGGTTCGACAGGGCTCTCCTGAGCGCAGTCGTAGGACTCACCACGAACGACTCGACTTAACCTAAAAAGAGCAGTTTGGCGATGAAAAATCCCGTTCGTCCTGAGCTTGTCGAAGGGCGCGCGGGACTTTTCATTCACCCGTTTGGTGAGTGTATTGCGAGCCGTCCATGCTTCGACATTGCTCAGCACGAACGGCCCGCAATACACGCCAACTGCCCTTTTTAGGCTTAACGATCATGAAACCGCTGCATCGCCCAGCAAATGAAAGGTAGTGGCGTAGGGGTGGCTTTAGCCGCGATTGAAGGCGCTCTGCCACCGAATTGGGTGGCGGCGTCCGGCGACTTTCAGAGTAACGGCATTGCCGTGAGCCGGGATAGGCGGTCGCCGTGTCCAATCCAGCCCGCGACGTCGACAAGCAAAGTCGAATCGATACGATAAGATTTTCCGAGCGGAAGGCGGTGTGTTAACGTGGCCGTTTTTACCGGAAACCATCACTCGTTATGACATCATCCTTCAAGCTCGCTCTCGCCGCTTTCCTGCTGCCCGCCGCCGCGCTTGCCGCGACGCCGGCCGGGCAGGACCGCTTGCATATTTTTAACGACATGCCGACCAAGACCGGCGATGCGCTGTTTTCGTATACGGCGGAATGGCGTATCGACGACGGCGAACTTTATCGCGCCACCGGACTGAGCTTTTTGAATCCGGCCAAGTTCGAGGGCGCGGCGCCGACCGCGGTGACCAAAAAGCTGCTGACCGCGATCAAGGACGGCATGATTCAGCTCGATCCCAATTGGCGCGGGATGACCGTCAACCAGCCGGAGGGGCAGCCTGAATTGGCGATTGCCAATCGAGCCGGCTACGCGCTGACCAATATCATCGTCAGGGATTACACCAACCAAAAAATGCGTTATGCCTTGGGTGACCGGGCGTTCGGCGCCGCCGGCGTCCGGGTGGCGGTCGATTTGGTATATGCGGCCGACGTTGAGTATTTGGAGGGTTTTACCTCCAAGAAGAACCAAAGCGGTTCGCACGGCGAAATCGAAATCGTAATCGACGGCCAGCGGCCGGTGACGCTTAAGACCGACGGCAAGACCACGGCCGAATTGGAACAAGAACTGGCCCGGCAGTTGGCTGGCAGTCAGCTCGGTGTCACGCCGCTGTTTCCGCACATCGTCAACAAGGATACTCGCAACAACAAACCTTTCGACGGTAGCGAGCTGCAATGGACCAATCTCGGCGCCAAGGCGATTGCGGTCAACGTCACCGATCCGCAACTCGGCGTTCTGGTCAAATTCAAATACCCGAACGATACCGCCGGCGGCGCGGTGGCCGATTCCGGCTTGATCCTGCCTTTGCTCGGCGCGGCGGCGGTTGGGGTGGTTGGATTTTTGGCATACCGCCGTCGCCGCCCCGTGTGATTCGGCGGCGGATTCAGTCGGCAAACTTTAATCCGGTTTTCACCGTTTTTTAATTCTCTCTCCAGAAGGTCTTCATGCGGATTGCGTATTCTGTTTCACGTGCGTTACCGGGCCAGGCTGCGTCGCCGGCGGCTTGGGTTGGTAACGCACAAGACAGGATGTGGGTCGCACAAGGACGTGATTTTAATTTTTGGAGACAGTATGGTCAGATTCGGGACCGTTGTTTTAATCGGCTGGCTACTGGCCACCGATACCCCCCAGGCCAATAACCGGCTACCGACCGACCAAATTCATCATTTTCAGATTTCGGATAGGCTGTTCGATCAGTACGATTTCGAGCGGTGGAGTTTGTTAGCCGAAAGCGGTGCCGCCTTGCAACGGCCGGCTACTCCCAGCGCGGTTGGCGCGCGGCGCTTGGAGCTTGCCCATCAGAGCGGCGTTTCGTCCGGAGTCTATCGGTTTCAGGGCGAACGTTTGACGAATGCCGATCTTGGCGGCGAAAGCGCCGCGCAAATCTGGCTGGATAATGTGTTTTTGTTGGCGCTAACCGACGGGCCGCGCCGTAAAGTGCCGGCGGCGAATGTCGCGCCTATTCCGGATCTTGGCGGCGTTTCGGTGCCGTTGCCGGCGGCGGCGTGGACGATGTGTTCCGCCGTGATGGGGCTGCTGTACGCCGGACGGCGCAAGCCGGTTTAACGCTTTTTCTTCTCTTCCGTCCCCGCACCGGGCGGACGGCCGCGAGTCGTCCCATGCGCCCGCGTCCCCGGTTCGGTGCTTGCTTGGCAAGCACCGGCTTCGGGTGCTATTCGGTCAAACGCTGGCTGATGCGCTGATACGCCGCTTTCAATTCCTCTCCGACCACTTGCGCCTTGGCAATGTAGTCTTCGGATGTTTCTATCGACTCGTCGGCGATTTCGGAGGCCTTGGACTTGAACTGCTGCCAAAGTTGTTCGGCTTCGGCGAATTCGTCCTTGGCATCCATAGAGGCCAGATGCAGTTTAAGTTGTAAGCTCTCCCGTTCCGTATTGAGTTTTTCCAGCAAATGATCGAAATCTTGGCTTAATGACATGGTCTATCTCCCGTTTGGTTGAGACCGTGCGACCGCCAATTAGCGGGAAAGTTTAACCGTTAAGCCGATTCGCTGGCTTGGAACGCACGCGCGGCCGGTGTGGCTCGGCTTGATCGAGATCAAACCGTCCGGCGCGGCGTTGGGGTTCAATATACTCGGACGGTTCGCCAACGCGGCCGGCCGAGTCGTTGTCGATTCGGTCGGGTCTCGCCAACGGTGCGCCGATTCCGCATCTTTTTGGAGATAGGGGAGGACAAATGGATAACGACCTACTGATCGATCAAGCCCGCCGTCTGTATGCCCGATTGGCGGTATCGCAAGTTTGGCTACCTTACCCGCAAACCGGCGGCGCGTTGCGGCGTTTCGAGCAGGCGACGGAGCGCGCCTACGGGCGCTATCTGCGTCGCTTGAACCGTTGCGCCTGCTGCCATCGGCAGCGCGGCTACGAGTGCATCCGCCTAGCCGGTCACAAACGCATACCCTGTTTGCGCCGGCCTGCGGTCGCAAAGTCTCGAGCCGAGCAGAGCTGGCGGGATTACCGTTTAGCCGGCTGAGCCCGAATCCGCCGGTTTTCAGGCGGGGAGCTTCACTCTAGCGTCTCCTCTACACGGCATCCGGGCTATCCTAAAATCGCCCACACCCTGGCGGCCGTCCCGCGCTAAAATCCCCGCCCAGGTTTGGCATGGGGCCAGGCCGACTGCTATCGCCACCATCATGCTCAATTTCAAAAACATCGCGATCCGCCGCGGCAACCGCTTGTTGTTCAGCGGCGCGTCCTTCACGATACACAAGGGCCAAAAGATCGGTCTGACCGGCGCCAACGGCGCCGGCAAATCCAGCTTGTTCGCACTGCTGCGCAACGAACTTCACGCCGACGAGGGCGAGTTTTCGATGCCGCCGAATCTGGAGATTGCCCACGTCGCTCAGGAGACCCCGGCTCTGCCCAGTTCGGCGATCGATTACGTGTTGGACGGCGACCGCGAACTGCGCGCCTTGCAGCAACAATTGGCGGCGGCCGAGGCCGATCACGACGGCATCAAGTTGGCCGAATTGCACGTCGCGCTGGACCACGTCGGCGGCTACACCGCCCAGGCCCGCGCGTCGCGCTTGCTGAACGGTCTGGGATTCAGCACCGAACAGGAAAGCCGGCCGGTCAGTTCGTTCTCCGGCGGTTGGCGGATGCGATTGAATCTGGCTCAAGCCTTGATGTGCCGGTCCGACGTGTTATTGCTCGACGAGCCGACCAACCACCTGGACTTGGACGCGGTGATGTATTTGCAGGACTGGCTGGTCAAATATCCCGGCACCTTGCTGTTGATTTCGCACGACCGCGATTTTCTCGACACCATCACCGACCACATCGTCCATATCGAACAAAACCAGGCCGAGATCTACACCGGCAACTATTCGGCATTCGAACGCATGCGCGCCGAGAAATTGGCCCAGCAACAATCGGCTTACGAAAAGCAGCAGCGCGAAATCGCGCACATGCAAAGCTTCGTCGATCGCTTCAAGGCCCAGGCGACCAAGGCCCGTCAGGCGCAGAGCCGGATCAAGGCCCTGGAACGCATGGAATTGATCGCCCAGGCCCACGTAGATTCGCCGTTCGGTTTCAGCTTTCCGCCGCCGAAAAAAATGCCCAATCCGCTGCTGCAACTGGAACACGCGGACATCGGCTACGGCGACAAAGTCATCGTCAAAAACGCCAGCCTGACCATTACGCCCGGCGATCGCATTGGCTTGCTGGGACCCAACGGCGCCGGCAAGTCCAGTCTGATCAAGGTGCTATCCGGACAAATGCCGGCCTTGAGCGGCAAGTTGCGGAACGCTCAGGACTTGAACATCGGCTACTTCGCCCAGCATCAACTGGAGTTGCTGCGGCTGGAGGAAAGCCCGCTGTGGCATCTGCAACAGCTCGACAAGCAAGCCACCGAGAAGGATTTGCGCAATTTTCTGGGCGGTTTCGATTTTCGCGGCGACAAGGTCAACGATCCGGTCGAGCCGTTTTCCGGCGGCGAAAAAGCCCGGCTGGTGTTGGCGATGCTGGTTTATCAAAACCCGAATTTGCTGTTGCTCGACGAGCCGACCAACCATCTGGATTTGGAGATGCGTCATGCCTTGAGCGTGGCCTTGCAGGAATACCAAGGCGCGTTGCTGGTGGTGTCGCACGACCGGCATTTGCTGCGCTCGGTCACCGATACCTTGCTGCTGGTGGCCGGCGGGCAAGTCCAACCCTTCGACGGCGATCTGGACGATTACAAGCAATGGTTGGCCGAACAAAAAAAGGCCGGCGACGAACCGGCCGGAGCGGTGGAAGCGGCGAGCGGCGTGTCCCGTAAGGATCAACGCAAACAGGATGCCGAACGCCGGCAGCGTTTGAAACCGTTGCTGGACGCGGTCAAGAAAGCCGAGGCGGCGGTCGAGAAGTTTCACCAGCAGCAGCGCGAGCTGGAGGAACAACTGGCCGATCCGGCTATCTACAGCGACGACAACAAGGAAAGGCTCAAGCAGTTGTTGGCTCAAAAGGCGAACGTCGATAGCGCGCTGGAACAGGCCGAACTGGATTGGCTGACCGCCGAGGAAACTCTGGCGCAGGCCGAATAATCGGGGTTGGCCGATCCGGACGCTGCCGCCCACGTCCGGGCGGCGATTTGACAGACCGCCGATGTCCCGGCAGTTTAGCTTGCCAAGCCGGCGCGAGCCGGCACCTACTCATTTCAGCGGAGCCATCATGTACCAACTAGTGCTGTTGTTTTTCGAGATCTGCATGCTACGCAAGGGGCCGCAAGACGTGCCGGCGTCGCGCTGGCTAACCCGGCTGGCCTTCCTGCCTTACGCGCTGATCAATCTGTTGATTTTGCTGATCGGCAGTAGCTTCGCCGGCGCCCTGCTGCAGTTATTGCTGCAAACCGCGTTGATCGTTGGGTTTACGTATCCGTTGCTGTATTTTTCCGGCAATCCGAACCGCTTTCCACAAACCCTGACGGCGTTGCTGGGCTGCGATGCAATGATCACCTTCTTCGCGATTCCGGCGATGGCCAGTTTGGAAACCCAGGCCAACCAACTCGCCTATATCGCGATGTTGTTGCTGATGGCCTGGCACTGGCTGATCAACGGCAACATCTATCGCCACGCGCTGGACAAGCCGTTGCCGTTCGGGTTGGCGTTGGCGCTTTTGTATATACTGATTTCGTCGCAAGCGATGTCCTTGCTGTTTCCCGAACTTCCCACCGCAGAATAAGAGAGAGCCATGGCCATTTACCAACACATATTACTGGCAGTCGATTTTTTCGAGGCCAACGACCAAGTCGTTCACAAGGCTAGCCAAATTGCCGAGCAGAACAATGCCAAGCTCAGCTTGGTTCACGTCGTCGACAATTTGCCGATTTCCGATCCGGCCGCCGACGCCATCATCCCATTCGATGTCGAATTGACCCAGGAGCTGATGGATGCCTGCAAACAACGCCTAATTAAACTCGGCGAGGAACTGCAGGTGCCGGTCGAACGCCAATACCTGGAAATGGGTAGCCCGAAAATGGAAATCGTCCGGATTGCCGAGGAAAACCAGGCCGACTTGATCGTGGTCGGCTCGCACGGCCGGCACGGTTTGGCCCTGCTGCTCGGCTCTACCGCCAACGGCGTGTTGCACCACGCCAAATGCGACGTACTGGCGGTCAGGCTGGCGGATGATTGAATTGGTGCTGGGCGGGGCGCGTTCAGGCAAGAGTCGCTATGCCGAAACGCGGGCCGCCGAATCGGGCTTGCCGGTGGTCTACGTGGCTACCGCCGAAGCCGGCGACGCCGAGATGCGCGAGCGCATCGCCCGCCATCGTCTAGATCGTCCCGCCGGCTGGGTGACCGTCGAGGAGCCGCTGGATCTGGCCGGTACGCTACGGGCCGCCGCCGCCGATCGCTGCATTCTGGTCGATTGCCTGACGCTGTGGCTCAGCAATGCCTTGTTCGATAGTCGCGGCAATTTGCGGGCCGATCACTATTACCGCCACCGCGACGCGCTATGCGAAACCTTAAGCTCGGTGCGGCGACGGGTGGTGATGGTCAGCAACGAAGTCGGTTACGGCGTGGTCGCCGCCGATCCGGCCACCCGCCGTTTCGTGGACGAGGCCGGTTTTTTGCATCAACGGCTGGCCGAAATCTGCGACCGGGTGACGTTGGTGGCGGCCGGTTTGCCGCTGGTTCTGAAATCGGCGTGAGCATGGATTGGATATTTCAAGCGCCGGCCCAGCCGGACCGGCGGCTGTTCGAGATCGCCGCCGCCCGGCAAGCGCAATTGACCAAACCGCCCGGATCGCTGGGTGTGCTGGAGGAAAGCGCCGTGCGCTTGGCGGCTTTGCAGCGCCGGGAGCGGCCGAGCGTCGAACGCGTCTGGATCAGTGTGTTCGCCGCCGATCACGGCATCGCCGAGGCGGGCGTGTCGGCCTTTCCGCAAGTGGTCACCCAGGAAATGGTCAAGAATTTCGCGGCCGGCGGCGCCGCGGTCAACGTGTTGGCTCGCGCCCTCGGCGCGGACTTCGAAGTCGTCGATGTCGGTCTGGTGGCGCCGGTGGACGTGCCGGGCGTCGTCAATTGCCGCGCGGGTTCCGGTACGGCCAGCTTTTTGACGGCGCCGGCAATGCGTGCCGAGCAACTTGCGGTCGCGTTGTCCGCCGGCCGGGACGCGGTGGCGCGAGCGCTGGCTGCCGGCGCCGAATTGTTCGTCGGCGGCGAAATGGGTATCGCCAATACCGCCAGTGCCAGCGCATTGGCCGCCGCCCGGCTGGGTTTGCCGGCCGCCGGTTTAACCGGCGCCGGTACCGGTTTGAGCCCTGGGCAGATCGACAGGAAGGCGGCGGTCATCGAGCAGGCCTTGGCCTTGCACCGCGAGGCCTTGAACTCGCCGCTAGCGATGTTGCAAATCCTGGGCGGTTTCGAAATCGCCGCGCTGACCGGTGCCTATCTGGCCGCGGCCCAGCAGGGTTTGCCGGTCGTCGTCGACGGCTTCATTAGCGGGGTGGCGGCCTTACTGGCCGCCGCGCTATGTCCGGGCTGCGCCGATTGGTTGTTCTTCGGCCACCGTTCGGCCGAAAAAGGTCACGTTCTGGTGTTGGAAGCGCTACACGCCAGGCCCTTGCTGGCGTTGGATTTGAGGCTGGGCGAAGCCAGCGGGGCGTTGATGGCGATACCGGTGTTGCAAATGGCTTGCCGCTTGCACAACGAGATGGCG
This sequence comes from Methylomonas sp. LWB, assembly GCF_001856095.1. Classification (NCBI taxonomy): domain Bacteria; kingdom Pseudomonadati; phylum Pseudomonadota; class Gammaproteobacteria; order Methylococcales; family Methylococcaceae; genus Methylomonas; species Methylomonas sp. LWB. Next base: position 1,324 of record NZ_MKMC01000037.1, on the reverse strand, counting down.
ACCTTCGCCCAGGCCGGAGTCAGTACCGCTTGATGCCGGCGGAACGCCAGCCGTGGCGGCCGGGCGGCGTTTCCCGTATCATGAGCGGCCGAAAACGCCAGGGCTGATCCGGCGTTTTCGGCTACCGGGTCGGACTCCGACCTGCTTCATAAGAATAAACCCGCCCGAGAGCCCGATGCGGCGTATTCGAGGCGGCGAGAACCGGGTTAACGACATGCTAGGACATATAGAGAGTTACGACGCCGATTGCCAAACCGGCGTTATCAGAGCCAAAGACCAATTTTACGAGTTTCATATCGAGCAATGGCAATCCGACGCGCCGCCCAAGTCCGGCGACGACGTGGATTTCGATTTCGAGGACGACAAAGTCACCGAAGTCAGCCTGGTCGGTGCCTATCTGATGGAATCCCAACCGGTGAAAAGCCGGATAGTGGCCGGTTTGTTGGGTATCTCGCTGGGTGCGGTCGGTTTGCACCGCATCTATTTGGGCTTTTACACGATAGGTATCGTACAGATTCTGGTGACCTTGGCGACCGGCGGTTACGGCGTGATGTGGGGCTTCATCGAGGGCGTGCTGATCCTGACCGGACATATTTTCAAAGACGCCAAGGGCAGGCACCTGAAATAACCGTGCGAGCGTTCTGGCTGGCCTGGCAATTTCTGACCCGGTTTCCGGTCCCGGCGGTTGGGTTCGACGGACCGACGGCCGGCCGATCCTTGCTTTGCTATCCGTTGGTCGGTTTGCTGCTCGGCGGCTTGTTGAGCGGGTTGGCGGCCTGGTTGGCCGGAACGCAGGCCTACTTGCTGGCGGGCATCTTGTTGACGGCGTGGGTACTGGCGACCGGCGCGCTGCATTTGGACGGTTTGGCCGATTGCGCGGATGCCTGGGTCGGCGGCCAGGGCGACCGCGAACGCAGTTTGCGCATTATGAAAGATCCGGCCGCCGGGCCGGTGGCGGTCTGTTTGCTGGTGTTAATCCTGTTGCTGAAATGGGCGGCGCTGACGGCGCTGTTGGAACGGCATGATCCGTCACCGCTATGGACCGCGCCGTTACTGGGGCGCACGGCGATTTTGCTGCTCATGTTGACCGCCGAGTACGTCAGCCCAGCCGGGTTGGCGGCGACCTGGCTGGCGCATGCCGATTTCCGGGCGATGCGCTGGACCGTCGGCGCGGCGCTGTTGTTGGCGTTGGGCCTGTCGGGCTGGCTGCCGCTGCTCGCGGCCGGTCTGGTGCTGTGGTGGCTGCGGCGCGCGGCGCTGGCCCGTTTGGGCGGCGCGACCGGCGACGTGTACGGCGCCGCCGTCGAATTGGTCGAAACGGCGG
>NZ_MKMC01000036.1:0-15807 GCF_001856095.1 Methylomonas sp. LWB | reverse complement strand
CGCAAACTGGCCGAGCGCAGTCAGATCGCCGCCCAGGAAATCGGCCAATTGGCCGAAACCAGCGTCAGCACCGCCGAAAGCGCCGGCCGCTTGCTGGACGCCATCGTGCCCAGCATCGCCAAAACCTCCGATCTGGTGCAGGAAATCGCCGCCGCTTCCCAGGAACAGTCGGCCGGCGTCAGCCAAGTCAATACCGCGATGAATCAAATGAACCAAATCACCCAGCAAAACGCCGCCGCCAGTGAAGAATTGGCTTCCACCGCCGAGGAAATGACCGGCCAAGCCGAGCAATTGCAAAGCTTGATGAGCTTTTTTAAGATCGCCAGTTCCGGCGGCCAACGTCGCGCCGGCACTTCTCACCGCGGCCACGCACCTCACGCCAAACCCACGGCCGCCAAGCGCGGAGCGGCGCCAAGCCATCGCCACGATGCGACCGGCTTGGCGCCGGAATTGCCGTATTTCGAGCGTTTTTAGAAAGAAATAGCGGGAGGGCGAGCAACAATACGCCCTGCTATTGGCATCCAGCCAGTGGGCTAAATTTGGGCCTCTGGCAGACGCCGACAGGCTACTCCGTTTGGGAAAGCCGCCGGTCGGCTCAAGATTCGTTCCGCAAAAACCGTCATGTACCCTGTCTTCCAGGTGTAAACCACGTCGTAACATTTCGCGCGGAATCCGGCGTTCTGCAAGGAAAACACCCAGCCGAAACCGGCAGGTCGCAGGAAATAAAAAAGGCCTTGCATTGCTGCAAGGCCTTGGTATTCGTGGTGCCCAAGGACAGAATCGAACTGTCGACACGAGGATTTTCAGTCCTCTGCTCTACCGACTGAGCTACCTGGGCGTCAAGAGCCGCGCATTAAACTAGGTTATCGGCGGCAAGTCAAGAAAAAACGCAGTTCCCAGCTAAACTGGACAGACGAGCAACGATTATGCAATTCTGTGCCGCCACGCGCGCCGCAGCCCCGCCCGGCGTCTCAAGGGCCGAACCATCCCGGTTTGCCAGGCCCCGGCAAATTAAAAAAATTAAAAAGACCGAGACTTTTATGCAAGCATTTACCGACATACGCGCGCTGATCATCGATATGGACGGCGTACTCTGGCACGGCGACCAGCCGCAAGCCGGCCTGACCGACTTTTTCGAAACCTTGCGCGACCTGGCACTGCCGTTTATTTTGGCGACCAACAACGCCAGCATGACCGCCGAGCAATACGTCGCCAAATTGGCAAAAATGGGCGTTGCGGTGGCCGAGCGAGAAATTCTGACCTCGGGGATGGCCACCGCTTTGTATTTGTCGCAGCGCTACGATCCCCAAACCACCCGCGCCTACGCAATCGGCGGCACCGGCACCTGGAAACCTCTGCAAGATCTGGGCTTTACGCTAACCGGCCTCTACGAAACCGGACCCGACCAACACGCGCATTTGGTGGTTTGCGGCATGGACCGGGAAATCAGTTGGGACAAACTGGCGACCGCGACCCTCAATCTGCGGGCCGGCGCGCATTTCATCGGTACCAACGGCGACATATCGTTGCCGACCGAGCACGGCATTACTCACGGCAACGGCGCGATCCTGGCGGCGCTGACCGCGGCAACCGGCATCCAACCGATGATCATCGGCAAGCCCGAACCCATCATCTATCGGCAAGCCATCGAGTTGCTCGGCGCGCCGCTGGCCCAGACCATCGCGATCGGCGACCGCTTGGACACCGACATCCTCGGCGCGGTGCGCACCGGTATTCGCAGCCTGATGGTTCTGACCGGAGTATCCAGCGCAAAAGATGTGGAAGCCACCGACTACGGCCCAACCTGGGTGGTGCCCGATATCCGCGACGTGACCCGGATGTTGCGCGAACTGGCCGCCTGACCCGCAAACCAAGGAGTGACCATGAAAAAGTTCATCGATAGCCCGGACAGCTTGTTGACCACCAGTTTGCGCGGCTTCGCCAAGGCCCACGCCGACATCGTCGACCTGAACGAAACCCCGCATTTCGTGCGTCGCAAGCACCTTAAGCCCGGCAAGGTAGCGCTGATTTCGGGCGGCGGCTCCGGCCACGAGCCCTTGCATAGCGGCTTCGTCGGATTCGGCATGCTGGACGCCGCCTGTCCAGGCCAGGTGTTCACCTCGCCGACGCCGGATCAAATGATCGCCGCCGCTCAGGCCGTCGACGGCGGTGCCGGTGTGTTGTTCATCGTCAAAAATTACGCCGGCGACGTGATGAATTTCGAAATGGCTAGCGAGATGCTGGACCTCCCCAACGCCAGCGTGCTGGTCAACGACGACATTTCCCTGCCCAAGACCCACGCCATTGGTCGACGCGGCGTGGCCGGCACCAGCATCGTCGAGAAAGTCGTCGGCGCCGCGGCCGAGCAAGGCTACAATCTGGCGGCTTGCAAAGCCTTGGGCGAACGGGTCGTTTCGGCCACCGCCTCGCTGGGCGTCGCGCTGACCAGTTGCACGGTACCGGCCTTGGGCCATCCAACCTTTACCCTTGGCGACGACGAAATCGAGATGGGCGTCGGCATCCACGGCGAGCGCGGCCGCGAAACCGTCAAACTGGCCGACGCCAGCCACATCGTCGCCGAATTGACCCAGCATCTATTCGACGAGTTGCAGCCGGCCGCCGGCCAAAACGTGCTGTTGCACGTCAACGGCTTCGGCGGTACGCCATTGATCGAATTGCATTTGCTTTACGAGTTGGCTCACGCGCAATGCGGCCGGCGCGGATTGACCGTGCAACGCTCGCTGGTCGGCAATTTCACAACCTCGCTGGACATGGCCGGCGCCTCGCTGACCCTGACCGTGCTGGACGAGGAAATGCTGAAACTGTGGGACGCGCCGGTCAATACCGCCGCGTTGCGCTGGGGCTGTTGAGGAAACGCTGTCAAATCAAGATTCGACGCCCCACCTGAATTAGGCCGTTTTCAACACCCTGGCCACCGCCGCGACGATCAATTGCGCGGTTTTGGCGCCGGCATCGATATGGCCCAGACTACGCTCGCCCAAGAACGACGCCCTGCCCTTGGTGGCCTGCATATCGCGGGTGGCTTCGACGCCGGCCGCCGCGACTAGGCAAAGATGATCCAACAATTCGTCCAGTGATTTGCCGGCTTCGGCATCCTGTTGCAAGGCCAGCGCCACCGGCACCCAAACGTCCAGCATCGTTTTTTCGCCGACATCGGCCTTGCCGCGTTGTTTGACCGCCTCGACGGCGGCCGCGAACGCCGCCGCGAAGCCGGACACAGAGCTATCCCGACTGTGTTTATGCAGCGCGATGAACAAGGTCGCGTATAACGAGCCCGACGCGCCGCCGACCGCCGCCATCACCGTCATGCCGATTTTTTGCCAGGCCGCCGGCCAATCCAGCGGCGCGATCGCGTCGGCTTGCTCGACCAAGGCCTGCAAGCCGCGTTGCAGGTTGAAAACGTGATCGCCGTCGCCTATCGCCTGATCCAACTCGGTGACGGCCTCGGCGTTGGCAGCGATGTCGGCCTGAACGGCGCGGATCAACTCGGGAAACATCGCGGGACTGATGGGCATGGGGCAACTCCTGGCATGGTCGACAACAGGCGCGGAGCATAGCCAAGCCGCCCTCGCATGTCCAGTCCGCGCCGCGTCATAAAACCGTAACGCCGCCCTCGTATACTGGGCCGTCGTCGCCCCTGCCCATGCGTGCCTCATGCTGTTTCCGATTCATTCCATCGAACTCGCCCTCAACGACGCCCGCAAACATCGGCAAGACCAAGCCCTAGACGAAACGCCGGGCCAAACCGCGACGGTCAACCGCCTGCTGAGCCATGTCGAACCGATCGCCTGGAACAGCCGTTGCGTCGATGTGCTGGACCACTTCATCCGCCACGAAGACCTACCGGCGGTCGCCATCGTTGACGCCGACCGGATGCCGGTCGGCATTATGGACCGGGGCCGGATCATTGAAATTTTTCTGCGGCCGTTCGCCCGCGATTTGCTGTACAAAAAACGCATCGCCGAAATCATGGACGCCAACCCCATCGTCGTCGACATCAACGCCGGCATCGACGACGTGGCGCGGATCATTATCGATGCCGGGATGCGCCACATGGTTAACGGCTTCATCATTCTGCGCGACGGCGCTTACGCCGGCATGGCGACCGGCCACGCGCTGCTGGAGGAAATCACCCAGCGCAAACAGCGCGATCTGTACTTGCTGGCTCATTACGATCAACTGACCGGATTGCCAAATCGCCTGCTGTTCAAGGACAGGCTGGAACAAGCTTGCCGCGCCGCGTTGCGGAGCGGACGGATGCTGGGGCTGATTTTCGTCGATTTGGACCGCTTTAAATACATCAACGACAGCCTGGGTCACAGCGTTGGCGACCGTCTGCTGCAAACCGTGGCCGAGCGACTGACCCAGTGCGTCCGCCATAGCGACACCGTGTCGCGGCTGGGCGGCGACGAATTCGTCATTATCTTGCCGAATCTGGAAAGTGAGGCGGCGGCCGTCACCGTTGCCGACCATATCGTCGCCGCGCTGGACCAGCCAATGCCGGTTTACGACCACGCCTTGCAGGTCACCGCCAGCATGGGCATCGTGTTGTATCCACTGCACGACAACTCGGCCGAAGGCTTGATCCGCAAGGCCGACGCCGCGATGTACCAAGCCAAGCAACTTGGACGCAATCGCTATGCGCTGTACTCCGAACATTTCGACGACGGCTTGCGGGAACGCATGCTACTGGAAGCCGAATTGCGCGGCGCGCTCGGCAACGGTGAATTTTCGTTGCACTATCAACCGCAAATTCAACTGAGCGACCAGCGGGTCGTCGGCGTCGAAGCCTTGCTGCGCTGGCAGCATGCCACGTTGGGCGCGATTTCGCCGGCCGAATTCATTCCGATCGCCGAGGAAACCGGCCAAATTCACGACATAGGCGACTGGGTGCTGCGCCAGGCCTGCCGGCAACACCTGAGCTGGATCGCTGCCGGCCTGCCCGCGCTGCGGATGTCGGTCAATATTTCGGCGAAGCAATTCGAACAGCCCGGTTTCGCGGGACGAGTCGCTCAGTTGATCGCGGAAACCGGCATGATTCCCGAACACCTGGAGCTGGAACTGACCGAGGGCGCGGTGATGACCCACGCCGACCGCGCCGCGCAAACTCTGGGCGAACTGCGGAGCTTGGGGGTCAAACTGGCCATCGACGACTTCGGCACCGGCTATTCCAGTCTGAGTTATCTACGCACCTTCCCGATCAACAAAATCAAAATCGACCAATCGTTTATCCGCGATATCGAAAACACGCCGGCCAACGAAGCTATCGTCAAGGCGATCATCGCGCTGGGCAATAGCCTGGGCCTGGAAACCATCGCCGAGGGCGTTGAAAATCTGGCCGAACTGGAATGCGTTAAAAGCCATCAATGCCACGAAGTACAGGGCTACCACTTCGCCAGACCGTTGGCGCCGGGCGACTTCGTGACTTGGCACCGGGAATTCCTCGGAACTGCGGCGGCGTGAGCAATCAGTCGACCGCGCCGTCGTCCGGATCGCCTTCCACCGGGCGGGGAGCGGGAATTTCGCCGTCGCGGAAGTGGTATTTTTCGCGCAGATAAGCGAACAACCAGGCATAGGTATCGGGCTGGCGTTGGGCGGCCGCGTCCGGCATTTGTTGCAAGCGCTGCCTAACCGCATGCAACGGCAACAGCAGCAGTTCGATGTCGGCCATCGCCACGAATTTGTTAGGATCGGGCGTGCGACTATTGAAGATCTTGAACAGTTGATGCTTGTTCAAACCCAGTTGACTGTTGATCTCGTCCTTGAATTCCAGGAATAAGGGCAACAAATCGCTGCCGACACAGGTATCGTCGTGCAACTTATGCAAGCGGTGCAATAAATGATAAACCGCGAAGCGGTACAGCTCGGACTCCCGGACAAACAAGCGCGCCGCCGTCGAGCGCACCGCGATCCGGTCGAAATTGTTCAGCCGTATCGATACGATGTGTTTCTTATCGTCGAGGAGGTAGTCGTTGTCGTTCAATGCAAGTCCCTTGTTGGCGTCTGTTCGAAAACCAACCGCTGAGCCTAAATGCAGACGACTTTAATCCATCAATGTTACAGGTTTATAACAACTCTCATATATCGGACATTTTCGGAGTGCGCTCGCCCGACCGTCCGGCGCTAGAGCGAAGACTAAGCCCATCCACGTATCGACTCCGCTCCGCGCGCGCCGCAAACGTCGTTGGGAAACCGCTTGGCGACACGCCCCGCGGCCCGCGCCGAACCAAGTCAAAACGACCGATCCGGAACAGATTGCTCCGCTTCGCCCCGCCGCTGCGACTCGCCGCGCCAACCCGGCGCAACCGGCAATTTTCCCGCCCGGCGAATCAGGCATTGCATAGCAGACCTCAAAAAAATATAATCGCGCGCTTTTTTTAAAGAAAACCTCTTTCCATTTGACGATAGCGAATCCGCCCATGACTAGTCACCTGATGCCGACCTATGCTCGCCAATCCGTCACCTTCGCGCGCGGCGAAGGTGCTTGGTTGTGGGACAGTACCGGCCGACGCTATCTCGACGCCGTCGCCGGCATCGCGGTGTGCAGCCTCGGTCACGCCCACCCGGCGGTGGCTGACGCGCTTTGCGCGCAAAGCCGGACCCTGCTGCATACGTCCAACCTGTACGGCGCCGGCCTACAAGCTCAGCTGGCCGACCGGCTGGCGGAATTGAGCGGCATGGATAACGTATTTTTCAGCAACTCCGGCGCCGAAGCCAACGAAGCGGCCATCAAGATCGCCCGCAAATACGGCCACCAAAAAGGCATCGACGAACCGGTGGTGCTGACGATGGAAAAAAGCTTTCACGGCCGGACGATGGGCACGCTGAGCGCGACCGGGAACACCAAGATCAAACAGGGCTTCGCGCCGCTACTGGCCGGATTTCGCCACGTGGCTTACAACGACGTTCCAGCCATAGAAGCCGAGTTGGCGGCGGACGCCAATATCGTCGCGATCATGGTGGAACCGGTGCAAGGCGAAGGCGGCGTGAATATTCCGGCACCGGATTATCTAAACCGAATTCGCGAATTGTGCGACCGCCACGATCTGCTGATGATACTCGACGAGATCCAAACCGGCGTCGGCCGTACCGGCCGCTTCCTGGCCTATCAACACAACGGTATGTTGCCCGACGTTTGTACGATGGCCAAAGCCTTGGGCAACGGCGTGCCGATCGGCGCCTGTCTGGCGCGCGGCAAGGCGGCCGATGTATTGACGGCCGGCAACCACGGCTCGACCTTCGGCGGCAATCCGCTGGCCTGCGCGGCGGCGTTGGCGGTATTGAACTCGGTCACCGCCGACGGCCTGCTCGATAGCGTCGCCGCCAAGGGCGCGCAAATTCACGCGGCGCTGAGCCAGGCGCTGGCCGAGAATTCGCATGTCGCCGCGATTCGTCACAAAGGTTTGATGATCGGCGTCGAATTGGATCGTCCCTGCGGCGAACTGGTCGGCATGGCTCTCGAACAAGGCGTATTGATCAACGTCACCGCCGACAACACGATACGTTTACTGCCGCCGTTCGTGATCGACGACGCGCAAATCGCCATGCTGACCGGGACTTTGTCGGCACTCATACAGGAATTCAGCAGGTAATCCACGATGCAACCGAGACACTTCACCAGTTTGCTGGATCTGTCCAGCGCCGAACTCCGCGCCCTGATCCACAGAGCCATCGCGCTCAAGCAACACCGCGATCCCGATTACCAGCCGTTGAAAGGCAAAGTGCTGGCGATGATTTTCGAAAAGTCCTCGACCCGCACCCGGATTTCCTTCGAGGCCGGCATGGCCCAGTTCGGCGGCACCGCGCTGTTCCTGTCGCCGCGCGATACCCAATTGGGCCGCGGCGAACCACTGGAAGACAGCGCCAGAGTCATTTCCAGCATGGTGGACTGCATCATGCTGCGCACTCACAAACACGAAACCGTCACGACGTTTGCCCAATATTCGCGGGTACCGGTCATCAACGGCTTAACCGACCTGAAGCATCCCTGTCAATTGCTGGCGGACATGCAAACCTACTTCGAGCAACGCGGCGACATCGCCGGCAAAACCGTGACCTGGATCGGCGACGGCAACAATATGTGCCATTCCTATATTAACGCCGCCCGCCAGTTCGACTTCCAATTGCACATCGCCTGCCCGTTCGATTACCGACCGAACCAAGCCATCGTCGATGCCGCCGGCCAGCGCGTGGCGTTTTTCGAAAGCCCCGAGCTGGCCGCCGCCGGTGCCGATCTGGTCGTCACCGACGTCTGGGCCAGCATGGGTCAGGAAGAAGAACAAAAGCACCGCGAAGTCGCCTTTCGAGATTTTCAAGTCAACGCCGACGTGATGGCGGCCGCGCATGCCGACGCGCTATTCATGCATTGCTTGCCGGCCCATCGCGGCGAGGAAGTCAGTGCCGAGGTCATCGACGGTCCGCAAAGCGTGGTTTTTCAAGAGGCGGAGAATCGCTTGCACGCCCAAAAGGCCTTGCTGGAATTTCTCATCGGCCGATAATTTCGCTAAAATCGCCGGCTTGCGTTAGACCAACCTTGAGAGCCACTGTGAAAAAAACCCTTGCCTACCTCTCCGCCTGCCTGTTGTTTAGCGGTATCGCCGAAGCTCGAACGGCCTACGTCACCGATAAAGTCGAAGTACCGTTGCGTAGCGGCGAGAGCGAGCGCACCAAAATCGTCAAAATGCTGGAGAACGGCGCATTGGTCACCGTGTTGCAGGAAAGCACCGAGAACGGCTATACCTACATCCAGACCAACAACGGTGCCGAAGGCTTTATTCTTAGCCGCTACCTGACCGGCGAACCCAGCGCGCGCGGCCAGCTCGAAGCCGCCAACAAAAAGTTGGAGGCCTTGACCGAGGAAAACAAACAACTGAAATCGGCGCAGGCCGGCAGCCTGGAAATCGGCAAGGAACGCGACAAACTCAGCGCCGACCTTAGCGAATTGCAACAAACCGCCGCGAATGCGATCCAATTGAAGCAGCAACGCGATCAGCTTCAAGAACGCGTCGTCAGCGTCGAACGCGAACTACAACAGTTAAAACGCGAAAACCAAGCCTTGGCGGACAGTACCAACCAAGATTGGTTTTTGTACGGCGGCGGCCTGTCCTTGTTCGGCGTGCTGCTCGGCTTTATTCTGCCCAAACTCAGCTGGCGGCGCCGTTCCAGCGGTTGGGACACGTTTTAATCCATTTTTCCCTCACTCGCCGTTGGCGGGAGAGCATTGAATCAGACGTTGGATGTCCTGAACACCGTGAAGCGCATCGTTGGCAATCGATGCGTTCGTTGATGAGCTTCGCTTCACTCGGCACGTCCTTGATTGTTTTGATTATATTGGGCTGTTAAGGCCTTTCTTTTTTTGGAACCACCATGCCTAGCTATCGTTCACGCACTACCACCCACGGCCGCAACATGGCCGGCGCCCGCTCGCTGTGGCGCGCCACCGGCATGAAAGACGGCGATTTCGACAAGCCTATCATCGCGGTAGCCAACTCCTTCACTCAATTCGTGCCTGGCCATGTGCACTTGAAGGACTTGGGCCAATTGGTCGCGCGCGAGATCGAACTCGCCGGCGGCGTCGCCAAGGAATTCAACACCATCGCGGTCGACGACGGCATCGCGATGGGCCACGACGGCATGCTGTACAGCCTGCCCAGCCGCGACTTGATCGCCGACAGCGTCGAGTACATGGTCAACGCCCACTGCGCCGACGCCATCGTCTGCATTTCCAACTGCGACAAAATCACCCCCGGCATGTTGATGGCGGCGATGCGCATCAATATTCCGGTCATCTTCGTGTCCGGCGGCCCGATGGAAGCCGGCAAGACCAAACTGGCCGGATCGGACGACATCAAAAAGCTGGACCTGATCGACGCGATGGTGATGGCGGCGGACAGCAAAGTCTCCGACGCCGACTTGGCGGCGGTGGAGCGCTCGGCCTGCCCGACTTGCGGCTCCTGCTCCGGCATGTTCACCGCCAACTCGATGAACTGCCTGACCGAGGCACTGGGCTTGTCCTTGCCGGGTAACGGCACCGTGGTCGCCACTCACGCCGATCGCGAGCAGCTATTCAAGCAAGCCGGCCGCCGCATCGTCGAACTGGCCAAGCAGTATTACGAACGAGGCGACGAATCGGTGTTGCCGCGCTCGGTGGGTTTCAAAGCCTTCGAAAACGCGATCGCCTTGGACATCGCGATGGGCGGCTCGACCAACACCATTCTGCATCTGCTGGCCGTGGCGCAGGAAGCCGGCATTGCTTTCACGATGGCCGACATCGATCGGATGTCCCGCACGGTGCCGCAATTGTGCAAGGTCGCACCCAACACCAATAAATACCACATCGAGGATGTACATCGCGCCGGTGGCATCATGGCGATTCTGGCCGAGTTAAACCGGACCGGTAAGCTGCATACCGACGTGCCGACCGTCCACGCCAAAACCCTGGGCGACGCACTGGCGGAATGGGATGTGGTGGCGAATCCGAGCGATGCGGTCAAAACTTTCTATATGGCCGGTCCCGCCGGCATTCCGTCGCAAGTCGCGTTCAGCCAGGATACCCGTTGGCCCAGCCTGGACACCGACCGCGCCGAAGGCTGCATCCGTTCCTTCGAGCACGCCTTCAGTCAGGAAGGCGGCCTGGCGGTGCTGTACGGCAACATCGCGCTGGACGGTTGCGTCGTCAAAACCGCCGGCGTCGACGACAGCCTGCTGGTGTTCGAAGGCAACGCCCACGTGGTCGAATCGCAAGACGAAGCCGTGGAAAACATCCTGGCCGACAAAGTCGTCGCCGGCGATGTCGTCGTCGTGCGCTACGAAGGCCCCAAAGGCGGCCCCGGCATGCAGGAAATGCTGTATCCGACCAGCTACATCAAATCCAAGGGTCTGGGCAAAGCCTGCGCGCTATTGACCGACGGCCGCTTTTCCGGCGGCACCTCCGGCTTGTCGATCGGCCACTGTTCGCCGGAAGCGGCGGCCGGCGGCGCGATCGGTCTGGTGAAAAACGGCGATCGTATCCGCATCGACATTCCCAATCGGACCATCAATGTGCTGCTGTCCGACGAGGAACTGGCCCAACGCCGCGCCGAACAAGACAAGCTGGGCTGGAAACCGGGCAAGCCGCGTTCTCGCAAGGTGTCGGTCGCCTTAAAGGCCTACGCTCATTTCGCGACCTCGGCCGACAAGGGCGCGGTACGGGATTTGTCCAAACTCGGGGACGACTGAGCCAACACACCAACGCGACCCGGCCAACTCAAGCCTCACTGCCGGGATCCGCCCCACGGCCATCCGTCCGGCACGAAGGGCGGCGATCGATCGTCGATTAAGCGCTTGCCGCGCCGTAGGCCGACGTTAATCCTGTGTTTGCGAAGTCTCCGATGCGAGGACTTGGCCGGCTCTGTGATCGGCTTTTTGGGGATAGTGGTCCCATGTCCACCGGATCGAGCGTTATCTCTAACGATACTGGTGTTTTGAATAACATCGATCCGACCAAAACCGGAGTCTGGGTTGGTTCGAACCTCGCCATTTTAATGTAAGCACACAGCATTTCAGTTCGAACGCATCGGGTTCTGGTTCGCACAGGCGCCGTTGTCCGTTGAACGAGCATCACTCTCGGCCGAACAAGCAAGGTTGCATGTTGAACCAGCACATTTCTCGATTGAACAGGCAGCGTTTGCTGTTCAAAGGACAATCTTCTCCATTAAACACTCGCCACTCTCTGTTGAACAGGCAACGTTCTGCAACGAACAGGGAACGATGCCTGTTCAAACCGGACGACACGACATTAAACGGAGAAACGCCGGCGTCGCGGAGCGAACCGTGTCTGTTTGGGATAGAACGTTCTCTCTTTGAGTGGGACCGATGCTTGTTAAATCAAGACGGGCCGGTGTTTGACATAAAAGTGTGCCTGTTGGCGGCGGATCGCTGTTTGTTGAAACTAGAACGCTCGATGTTCAAGCTGGATCGTTGCGCCTCGGTCGGTCAGGCGAGGCGTTTCGGGATAAATCCGGGAAAAACGCGGCGGAACCGCGGACCCATCGGCGATGCCTACCCTGCCGAAAACCCTTTACCCCGCCGGCTGGTTTAAAATGCCGGGACTGTTTACCGCCGGCTATCTTATGTTCTCGATTCGTGCTTTCCTAACTTTACTATCCGCTGTATCGATTTTCGCCGCGCCCGCCGCCGCCGGCTCCAGCGCCGCCGACTGGGCGGCGGTCAAAGCGCCTTCGTCGCGTCCCGCCGGGAGTTTCAGTATCGGCTCGTATACCAACGGCTGTATCGCCGGCGCGGCAAGCTTGCCGCTCCAAGGGCCGGGTTATCAGGTGATGCGCCTGTCCCGGCAACGCTATTACGGCCATACCGAACTAATCGCCTTCATCCAAGCGCTCGGCCAAACCGCGCGCGACCGCCAGCTTGGCACCTTGTTGATCGGCGATTTGGGACAAGCTCGCGGCGGCCCAACGCTCAGCGGCCATCGTAGCCACCAATCCGGCCTGGACGTGGATATTTGGTTTTTGCTTTCGGAGCAAGCCGACCGGCGCGTATTGTCCGCCGAGGAACGGGAAACGTGGAGCGCGCCGTCGGTGGTGGATATGCGCGCGTATCGCATCGACCGGCGCGCCTGGTCGCCCAACCACGCCCAAGTCTTGGAAGCGGCGGCGCAACGCCCGGAGGTGGACCGCATTTTCGTGCATCCCGCCGTCAAACAAAGCTTGTGCGACGCCAAACTGCCCGGCACCGGCGGCTGGCTGCGTAAGATTCGGCCTTGGTGGAAGCATGACGATCATTTTCACGTGCGTTTGAAATGCCCTGCCGACAACCCGGCATGCCAAGGCCAGGAGCCACTGCCGGCCGGCGACGGCTGCGACGCCAGTCTGGCTTGGTGGTTTACCGAGGAAGCCAAAACGCCGGCGCCAGGCCCGGTTTCCGTCCCGCCGCCGTTACCGGCCTTGTGCGAGCAATTGCTACGGGAATAATCCCGGCAAGCGCGGTTGGCGTGTGGGTGCCTAATCCCGCTCGCCTTAGCTCAGTAGCGATAGCGAAAATTACACTCGCCGGTCAATCGGCTGCTCAACGCATTGTTGTCCACGCCGTACTGATTAACATCGACCTCGCAACCCAGGTTCACCGGCCGGGGCTTGGATTTCTGCAACGGCACTAGTTCGTCGGCGGTTTGCGACGGCGACTGACCGGCTTGCGCGGCGGCATCGAACTTCGCCAAGCCGGCTTCGGATAATGTCAGTACCAGTTTATCCGAGCTGTCCGCGTATCCGGGTTCCGCGACAATCAATATTCCGCAGACCACACCCAGTAATCCGCACCTTTCAAAAAAGACAGTCCACTTGTTCATGGCTACCTCCCGATTTCCGGCGACGCTGTCGGTGCGCCGCCCTACTTCGCGCCGGCACGCATCGCGTCGCCGGCGACCTTCGCCAAGGATTTGGCGATCACCCTTGGACAGCAGGAAAAATGCCAAGTTGCGGATAGACTAAATTCCGGCGACGCCGGCATTTCCCAAGCACGAGTAAGTTTAGTCGAGTTCCCAAAAAGTGATGCCGATCACAGTTCAAGGGACTTGCAACCATCAACGTCGCCGGATATGCCGCGACTGCATATTCCGAACAAAACCACCACTGATTCCGACTTCAAAACCGCCAGGCATTCCGGTCGCAAAGCCGCCACCGACTCCAATCCAAAGTCGGCCATCGATTACCAAACGATTCAGCCAGTAGTGAATGACGGCTTTCGACCCACTGCCGTCATTCGCGTATGGATTTAAGTTTCCCGAAACCTGCCATTCGCGAAGTTTAGCTAACTGCAATAAGTAGGTGAATGCGCGGTTACTCGCGAGGATAACGGTTTATGTTTGCGGCACCACTGAAGCAGACTGCTAAAGCGGCTATGAAGCAGTCGAAACAACCTTGCGCAGATTCGCTTTAGACTAGGCGGTCAGAAAGGTCTCATCGGTTCGTCGATAGAACGGATGCGAAAACAGTCATCGCAAAGCCGAAGCGTCCCTGGTCCAGCCGCTGGCATACTCACCAAGGCGTAATCACGGGCCGGATCATCCGCACAGACGCTGCACACATCCGAACCTCCCGCCGTCTGAATGGCCGCTTCCGTCATTGCGGCCTGCTTGGGATTCCATTCGCGCAGCGAAGCAAACCACTCAGGGGTGTGTGGACGAAGGAGTTTGAGAGGTGCAGGCTCACGCAGCCCCTTACTCTCAAGCCAGGCAGTTGCCGCCTTGACCCGCCGAGCATGGAACTGGGTCAGGATGTCCTAGAGCTCTACCTTCAGGGCAAAGTATTGACGAGGGTGCAACGTGTTCAAGGCAACGTAGCCCGCGTGGTTCAGGATAAAACGGTTTTGGCACAACTCCTCGTCTACCAGCAGCTCTTCGCAGTACCTCTGCTTGCGTTCATCCGAGCCGTTATGCCCCTCCATCATGGCAATGTGGTACTGCCAGGAATTCCTTTCGGGATCATCTCTCCACAGTTCCAGATACCTTGAAGATCGTAGTGCTTGCACAAGTTGAGCATCTCCCTCTGGATGCTCCACTAGGTAAGCATCGATATCGTTCAGTGACTCGATCTCAGGGGACAGTTTGCGGGCCTCCTGAAGCAAGGCGTTGGTTGAGTCGCGCATAACTTGGACATTGTCAATATACTCCCGCCGGTCAGCCTCTTCTTCTGGGCTGAGATTCCTAAGCACATTTGGTACTTCAACAATCGCCGTGCTATTCAGGAGCTCTCCTGGATGGCAGAAGTCAGCATCCGATACTAGATTTATGCCGGCATCTCGGTAGGCCTGCGCGACCAAACGCGAGCAGAACTGCCTCCGGCCGGCCACGAAACCAGCCAACACGCTCTTGGCAGCGCCGGTCATCGTGTATCGAGTACCAACCGCAGCCCTGGCAAAGGAGATGACAGAGCGCAATTGATCAGTCGACAGTGGCGTCACTGGTCGAAGCACATGCCCTGCGCAGCCTGGCTCAAGAATAATGCGCTCAAGATTTCGTGCGTGAACACCGTCGCCAGTGGAATCGATCACGCTCGAAGTACCCACACAAATCATGGCGTGGGAGATGTCCGCGCCGGTGAACTTACGTATCGTGTGGCTTATCGGTTCGGGCGTGGTCGTCAAGACAACATCGCCGGGCTGGATGAGGCCGGCGACGAACACCCTGGGACGCAGTTCCGATTCACTCATTTTGCAACTCCGAAATTGGGCGGTCGGCGCCACTGGCGGCTTTCGATTGGAATACCTGGTGGTTTTGAAATTGAAATCGGTGTTGGATTTCATCGGAATACGCACCAAAACAGTAGACAATACGATAACACCATCTGAATTAATAGCATATTGCCCACCTTCATTCCGCTATATTCGTAGCCACAAAGCCGACCGTCGTGACCGGCAGAAGTTGGCCGAACCCTGCCTTCATCCCAATATATATCTTTAGGCGCCAGTGGTGATTTTGTAGTTGGAATCCCTGGCCGACATTGGATTGAAACCGGTGGCGGTTTTCAATCGGAATCGGTGGCTGGTTTGGGGTGGAATATGCCGAGACGCTGTTCCGTCGCGGGAACGAAAATCGGGACTAAGTCCCCTCCTACACCCAGGCTTTGGATAATCCAGAGAATAGGGCTTCCGTGCGTGGGAACCGCTCAAACCGTGGCCGGTCCGAATCGGGCCGCCAACGTTCGCGATTTTGTAGCCGCCGATGCCGCGCTAGCGACAAGCCGGACTTGCCAAATTCCGGCGAATTTGCGGAAATGGCTGGCTTTTGACAGC
>NZ_MKMC01000035.1:0-15895 GCF_001856095.1 Methylomonas sp. LWB | reverse complement strand
TTTTGGCGATGCTGGGCACGATGGCGTCCAGCAAGCGGCCGGCGCTTTCGGCGGTGCTGACGCTGGTTTCGGCCAATTGGCCGATTTCCTGGGCGGCGATCTGACTGCGCTCGGCCAGTTTGCGTACCTCGGCGGCCACCACCGCGAAGCCCTTGCCGTGGTCGCCGGCCCTGGCGGCCTCGATCGCGGCGTTCAAAGCCAGCATATTGGTTTGATAGGCGATGTCGTCGATGATGCCGATTTTGCCGGCGATGCTTTTCATCGCCTCGACGGTTTGCTTGACGGCGGCGCCGCCCTCGACCGCTTCCTGCGAGGCTTTGGTGGCCATGCCGTCGGTGACCTTGGCGTTTTCGGCGTTCCGGCCGATGCTGGCGGCCATTTGCTCGATGCTGGCGCTGGTTTCCTCGACGCTGGCGGCTTGCTCGCTGGACGCTTGCGACAGCGATTGAGAGGTGGATTGGATTTGTTCGGAGGCGCTGCTTAATTGATCGGCGGCCGAAACCACGTCTGTAATGGTTTGGGAGAGCTTGGCGACGGTGTTGTTGAGGCTTTGCTTGACCTGATCGTATGCGCCTTGATATTGGCGGGTGACGGTTTTGGTCAGGTTGCCTTGTTCCATGGCTTCAGCCACGTCAATCGTATCCTTGAAGGCGATGTCCACGGTTCCGGATAGCTGATTCAGCAGTTCCGACAACTCCTTAGTGAAACCGGCTTTAGCGGTAAGATCCATCTTGACGCTAAAGTCGCCTCGGTTGGCCGCCGAGACGATGTCGCGGATTTCTCCGACAATTTGTTTCAAGTTACCGCGCAACTGTTCGACAGTGTCGTTGATGAAGGCTTTTTTGCCGGGAAATCGTTCCAGCGGTGCATCCAAGTTGCCTTCGCCGAATAATTGGATGCAGGCCATGGCTTGTTTCTTGACGGCAATGTGGGCGCTCACCATCTCGTTGACGCCTTGCGCCATGGTTTTAAATCCACCCTTGAATCGGGTAGCGTCCACCATGACATCGATATCGCCTTTTTGGTGTTCGCTGGACATATGATCCATCGCAGCCAGCAAGGCTTTAATGGTGTTGCTCATATGCAGCATCGCCGCCATCACGCTCGAGTTGTCGTTGGCGCGAAGCTTAACGGATTGATTCAAGTCGCCCGTGGCGATACCGTTGGCCAATTCAGCGACGACTTCAGGCTCGCCGCCGAGGCAGTTCCACAGTTGCCGAAAGCCTTGCAGGCACAAACCAATAACCGCGAGCAAACTAAGCAGATTTAGCGCCGTCGACCACCGCCGCATTTGCGAAACTTCGATATTCAATTGGTTTTTTGCCGAATCGGCTTGCCGTTCCAAAGGACGACTTAATATGTCCAAACTCTCTATCAGTGTGTTGGATCGAGCGTCGAAACCGGTATCCGGTTGCTTCATCGCGCGATTGCCGGCTACCTTGCCTTCGGCAAGATATACGCGGGCCATTTCGATACCCACATCGTAAAAACGCTCCAATTTTTCGCGGATTTCGTTTACGGCGGCATTGCTCTGGGGAAGCAGTAATAATATTTCATTCAACAAACGCCGGCTTTCCTCGGCATGCCGCTTGGCGTCGTCGAAGCCTTCTTCGTCGCCGGTCGCACTGATGTCGGTTAGATATTGCTGAATTTGCGAAATGTGGTATTGGAGCAAATGCGCGCGATCTACCGCATCGGTGGCATGCTCGGCTTGCCTGTTGAACTCGGCAATGTTGTCGGCAATCCGGAAGCTGACCGTGATTTGTGCGGCGCCGACCAGACTCAGTAGCAACAGCAAGCGAATCCCCGCCGCGCGTAAACTGAAGCGATGCCGTTCGGATTGAAAATTGCCGTTAGGCTGGGCTAGGATTGCAAAGGGATCAGTGTTCATGCTGGCTCCTGATGTGCGGCATCGTCCGCATTGCTGCTAGCCTGTTGTAATCGATGATTTCCCAGATGCTCAAGATGCCGACGGCTTAAAAATCGCCGCCCGACCGCCCGGCTCGGACGGGTTCGGACGGCGAGGCGGTAGCGCTCTAAGCGCGTTGCGCCACAGTGGATTTTAAAATCGCTCGAAATGCTGCAATTCTAGATCCAAGCCCGTTGGATCGTGGTGGCGGGCTGGCGTCGGGCCGAGTTTGATAACCCCAGGTTTGGCGTGATGCGCGTGGCCGCCGTGAGAAACGCCTGAACGATGCCGACCGCCGGAACTGGCGATCTTAAAAAAGCTCATCAAACTTTGCAATTGCTCGGCCTGGCTGGTCATTTCCTCGGCGGTGGCGGCCAGTTCCTCGCTGGCGGCGGCATTTTGCTGGGTGATTTGGTTCATCTGATTCATCGCGTTATTGACTTGGCTGACGCCGGCCGACTGTTCCTGGGAAGCGGCGGCGATTTCCTGCACCAGATCGGAGGTTTTGGCGATGCTGGGCACGATGGCGTCCAGCAAACGGCCGGCGCTTTCGGCGGTGCTGACGCTGGTTTCGGCCAATTGGCCGATCTCCTGGGCGGCGATCTGACTGCGCTCGGCCAGTTTGCGCACCTCGGCGGCGACTACCGCGAAGCCTTTGCCGTGGTCGCCGGCCCTGGCGGCCTCGATAGCGGCGTTCAGGGCCAGCATATTGGTTTGATAGGCGATGTCGTCGATGATGCCGATTTTGCCGGCGATGCTTTTCATCGCCTCGACGGTTTGCTTGACGGCGGCGCCGCCCTCGACCGCTTCTTGCGAGGCTTTGGTGGCCATGCCGTCGGTGATCTTGGCGTTTTCGGCGTTTTGGCCGATGCTGGCCGCCATTTGCTCGATGCTGGCGCTGGTTTCCTCGACGCCGGCGGCTTGTTCGCTGGCGGCTTGCGACAAGGACTGCGAGGTACCGCTGATTTGCTGCGAGGCGTTGCCGAGTTGGTCGGTGGCCTCTCTGACCTCGCCGATGGTTTGCGACAGTTTGATGACGGTATTGTTGAGACTTTGCTTAACTTGATCGTAGACGCCTTGGTAATCGCGGTTAATCGTGCGAGTTAGATCGCCATTTTCCAGGGCTTGGGCCATTTCTATCGTGTCCTGAAACGCCACATTGACCGTATCGGTGATCTGATTGATGCCTTCGGCGACGTTTTTTAAGAAGCCCTGTTTGTCGGCAACGCTAATTGGTCGAAAATCGCCGGCTACCGCGGCTTCGACAACTTGGGATATTTCCCGTTCGGCGTTGACTTCCGCCGAACGCTCCAGCCATTCGATCATCGATCCGCTCCGCCGCCCCTCGTTGTCGTAGGAGGGGCTGGCCGTTAGCCGGAAGATCAAGTTTCCCACCTCGATTTGCACAACATGCGGACTGGTTAGATGGGCTAACAAATTGCGTTGATGGGCGGGATTCCGATGGAATACATCGAAATTCCGACCGAGAATATTGTCCGCCGCAAAATCGCTAAACAACTTGCGCATTTCCGGCTCCGAGCGGCGCATCAAGGCCATGGTGGATTTGTTCAGATAGCGAATCACGCCGTCGTTGTCGGCCAACATGACGTTGATCGAGGCGTTATCCAACGTAGCCTTGATGGTTGCGGACTCCCGCGCCGCTTCCGCGAAGCGACGCAGGTTCTCGCGCACCAAGTCGACGGTGGTGTTGATAAAGGCTTTTTTACCCGGCAATTTCGCCATATCAGCGTCGTAATTGCCTTCCCCAAAGGCTTTAAACACGGCCATGGCTTTCTTCTTTACGTCAATGTGGGCGTTGACCATATCGTTGACGCCTTGTGCCATTTTGCGAAAATCGCCTTGGTATTTTTCAACCGCCATCACCACATCGATATCGCCTTTCTCGTGTTCCTCGGACATGTGATTCATATCGGCGATGAAGCCTTGCAAATTGCCGCGTACCAAGTCGACGGTTTCATTGATGAATACTTTTTTACCGGGCAGTCTCTCGATATCGGCGTTGAAATCGCCTTGACCGAAGGCCGTAAACACCTTCATGGCTTTTTTCTTGACGTCGATGTGAGCGTTGACCATGTCGTTAACCCCTTGCGCCATGGCCTTGAAACTGCCTTGGAAGCGATCGGTATCTACCATGACATCAATGTCGCCCTTTTCGTGTTCGCTCGACATCCAGGCCATTTGTTCCAACAGGTGCTTGATGGTATCGCTCATGTTTTTCATCTCGGCCATCAAACTGTCCCGATCGTCGTGTTGCAGTTGGAAAGGGTAGGAGAGGTCGCCGACGGCTATGCGTTGGGCAACGCCGACAGCCTCGCCCGGCTCCGCGCCTAATTGTCGTAATAGCGAATTCGCTAAACGCCAAGCGAGATAAAAACCAATCCCGATCGATAACAATGTGCCGGCCAGCATCGTATTTTGTAAGTTAGCGCTACTTTGTTCCGCGGACTGATTGGCCGCTTCCGTCAGTTTTAGCGTGCGCGATAACAGTTGTTCCCCGATCGCCTGTAACTTTTTGAATTCAGGATTGACTTGAGTCAATAACAAACGATGGCCTAGTTCGAAATTCCCGGCTTTGATCGCGTCCCATGCCGGGTTACTGGCGTTTTGCCGGTAAACGTCGCGGGCGCTCAGATATTGGTCGAGCAAAGCTTTTTCTTCCGGGCCGATCGGCAGTGTTTGGTATTCATCGAGCAAATCAGCCATTTGCTTGCGATTGGTTTCGGTCGCTTCGATGTGTAGGCTGAGCGGATGATCGTGCAATTTGGCGTGCGGCGAGGCTGGATCGTGTTGCAGTGCCAGCATGATGTTGGTGCGGTTGTCGTTATTCAGTTGCAGCATTTTGGCCAATAATTGGCCGGGAACGACTTTGCCGCGGTAGGTGTTGTCCATCGACTCGACGACCGCGTTGATGCCTAGCAATCCGCCGCCACCCACCGCGACAGCCAGCAAGGCCATGAAAACGATCAAACTCGTCAATCGCCCTTTAATTGTGCTTATCATGGTTAAATTCTCCCAACTGAGTTGAAGAAGATGCCGAACCATAGTCCGGCGTTGATTTACCGTATGCCGCGCCTGGAGCGAGCGGTTAGGTAAGGCTCGCTAGTTGCCGGTTTCGTTTTTAGATCGACAATCGCCTGCCAAACGTTGGCCGATGCGGTCGCGTAAGCGCTGTCGGGTCGGCTCGAATACGTTCGAACTCGCTGATATCCGGATCGAAAGCCGTGCCGGAGGAGGCGGGAGCGTCAGGACTTCCGCCTTAGCCACTAGGCAACTAGAAGCGCTCGAAATGCTGCATTTCCAAATCCAAGCCGGCTTGATCGTGGTGGCGGATTGGCGTCGGGCCGAGTTTGATAACCCCAGGTTTGGCGTGAGGCGCGTGGCCGCCGTGGGAAGTGCTGACGCGACGTTGGCCGCCGGCGTTGGCGATCTTAAAAAAGCTCATCAAACTTTGCAATTGCTCGGCCTGACCGGTCATTTCTTCGGCGGTGGAAGCCAATTCTTCACTTGCGGCGGCGTTTTGCTGGGTGATTTGGTTCATCTGATTCATCGCGGTATTGACTTGGCTGACGCCGGCCGATTGTTCCTGCGAGGCGGCGGCGATTTCCTGCACCAGATCGGAGGTTTTGGCGATGCTGGGCACGATGGCGTCCAGCAAGCGGCCGGCGCTTTCGGCGGTGCTGACGCTGGTTTCGGCCAATTGGCCGATTTCCTGGGCGGCGATCTGACTGCGCTCGGCCAGTTTGCGCACCTCGGCGGCGACCACCGCGAAGCCCTTGCCGTGATCGCCGGCCCTGGCGGCCTCGATGGCGGCGTTCAGGGCCAGCATATTGGTTTGATAGGCGATGTCGTCGATGATGCCGATTTTGCCGGCGATGCTTTTCATCGCCTCGACGGTTTGCTTGACGGCGGCGCCGCCCTCGACCGCTTCTTGCGAGGCCTTGGTGGCCATGCCGTCGGTGACCTTGGCGTTTTCGGCGTTCTGGCCGATGCTGGCGGCCATTTCCTCGATGCTGGCGCTGGTTTGTTCAACGCCGGCGGCTTGTTCGCTGGCGGCTTGCGACAAGGCTTGCGAGGTGGATTGGATTTGTTCGGAAGCGTTGCTTAACTGATTGGTCGCGGAGACGACCTCGGCGATGGTCTCGGACAGTTTGGCGATGGTATTGTTGACGGTGTCCTTGAATTCGCCGAGTTGGCCTTGATAATTCCCTTTCACGATTCGCGTCAGGTCGCCTTGCTCGACCAGACCCAACACTTCCACCGCTTCGTTAACCGGCAACACGATGCCGTCGATGATGTCGTTGATGCCCTGCACCAATCTGCGGAAGTCGCCTTGGTGCTTGCCGGCGTCGGCGCGGATGTCTAGGCGGCCCTCGGCGGCGGCTTTGATCAAGGTATCGGTATCGGTGATGACGGCCTTCAAATTAGTGCGCACCAGATCGACGGCTTCGTTGATAAACGCTTTTTTGCCGGGTAGTTTTTCGATGTCGGCTTCGAAGTTACCGCTGCCGAACTCTTTGAATACCGCCATGGCTTTTTTCTTGACCGCGATATGGGCGCCAACCATGTCGTTGACGCCTTGGGCCATGGTCCTAAAACTGCCTTGAAACTTGCCGCCGTCCACGACGGCGTCGATTTCGCCCTTGTCGTGTTCGCGAGCCATATGGTCCATGTCGGTCAGTAGGGTTTTGATGGTGTCACTCATATGCTTCATCGCGGCCATCACGCTAGTGGTGTCGCCGGCGTCCAAGCGGATTTCGCCGCTGAGATCGCCGATCGCGACTCGGTTGGCCAGCGCGGCCACATCGCCCGGTTCGCCGCCCAGTTGGCGAATCAATCCTCTCGTCACAAACCAGGCAATCAGTAGGCTAACCAGCAACGCGACCAGCGCGACGCCAAACATGATGGTTTTGCTGCTGTCGTACAAGTCGTCGGCATCTTTATAGGCCTGTTTCATCCTTTCGTTTTGGAAATCGTTGATTGCTTTCAGACTGGTTACGTAAGCGGTATTGTTGGGCGCCCAGTCTTTCAACAGAAACTCGGTGGCGGCGACCTTACCCTTGGTTTTGTCGGCTAGCAGACTGTAAAACGTTTCGTATTTCGGTGATAGCTGGCTGCGTAGGTTGCCGGCGGTGTCGAGCAGCGCGCGGCCCTTCTCGGATTGGATCAAGGCATCCAACTTGGCGAGTATGGTTTTGTTCTCGTCGCGATTCGCTTGAAGGTCCCGCTTCATTTCCTGAAGTTTGCTTTCATCGTCGGTCAGTAACATATTGCGCATCAGCCGGCCGTTATCCAGCGTGTTTTCGATCATGTCGCTGGTGTATTTCACCTTGACGAAATCTTCTTCCACAATGGATCGGGTGGTTTCGGCCAAATTGCCCATATTGGCGATCCCTACCCACACGATAGCGCCCAGCAGGAGCAACACGACTCCAAAGCTAAGCCCCAGTTTTACCGCGATTTTCATGTTGTTAAACATTGGCCCCTCCGTAAAGATTGAATCGACATGTCGGTTTTGTTGATGCCGAATTTGAAACCTTCGGCGAATGAGTGTTCGATGACGTCGAGCGAATTGGCCTGTCGGCTAAATCCGCACGAAGATCCCGGTTAATCTAAGCCTAGACGAAAAGCAAGGAATTAGCGGAGCGAAACCGCTAACTTTGCCTGCTTCCGGCAAAGTTTAAAAATTGTATTTGGCCGAGAACATGGCCCGGCTGATGTTGCCGTTGCGGCCGTCGATCAATTCGCGGCTGCCGTACAGGTATTCAATGCCCAAAGTGGCTTGCGGCAACGGACTCCACAGCAAGTTGGCGTGTACCGATTGGGCTTGGCGAGTCATCGTCGCGGCCACGAAATCGGGCTGGTCGGCTTGCTCGAAACCGTAGGCGAAGCTGCTGCGCCAGGTGTTGCTCCACCAATGTTGGTAGGCCGTCACGGCGCTGTAGACATTGACCAAATGCAGGTTACCGGCCGAATCCAGCGCGGCGTCTTCCAGACGGTTGACCGAAGAATAACGGCCTATCGCGTTGCCGTAATTCAGCGTGAAGCGGATATTGTCGAGTTCGAAGACATTGATTTTGCCGGCTAGGCTGACGCCGCCGCCCCAAGCTTCTCGCGCCGCGCCGCTGGTATTGTTGGCATTGCGAATCTGCCGGCCCATCGCCGCCAACGATAGATTGCCCCAGTCCGGTTTGTAGACCAGTTTGGCGATCAGGTCCGGATAGCGATCGTCGCCGGTGGTGGTGAGGTTGTCGTAGGTCAGCGTACCGAGCGCCGGACTCCAGCCGCTGCCGGTCCACAGCGTGCTGTTGGGGGATTCGGCCGCCAGTTGCAAATCCAAGCTCGCGCCGGCCAATTTAAACGGCTGGGTCCAACGCACTAGCGGTTGGCGAAATTTAGCGAGACCGACCGGGCCGGCATTATCCAAAGTGTCCGGAGCCGCCAATTCGTTTAAAAACGTGGTCCAGGTTTGGCCGGCCAGGAAATTACCGAACGAGCCGTAGGCGTGGCGCAATCGAGGCGTGTAGCTGGCGGCGGCCCCGTACAGATCCAGTTCCAGGTAGGTGTTGATATCGCCCCACGCGCTGGGTGTGAACGATTTGAACCAGAAGCGGCTTTCCCTGGCGTTGAACGCTAGTTGACTGTCCTCGCCGCGATGCGATACCGGAATATTCGAAACGGACAGGAATTGGTCGCCGAACGAGGGCGCGCTGACGCTGCTTTCGTTGACGTCCAATTTTACAAAGCCGCCGAAGCCCAGCGAGGTGTCGGTGCCGGGTATCTTAAAGGTGCCCTTGGTATCGCCCAACGTGACTGGCGGCTTGGTTTCCGGTTTCGCTTCGGTCGGGTTGGCGGCGGAACTGGCCGAAACGGCGACGACGCCATTCGCCGCCGGCGAGGCCTGAGTCGTCAATTGCCGGTTTTTTTGTTGCTCGGCGGCCAAGCGGGTTTCCAGATCGCGGATTCTGGCATCGGCTTGATCGGCGTGTTGCTTGAGTTCGGCGACTTGGTCGCCGAGTTGTCGCAACAAGGCGCGCACATCGTCGGTAGCCGTCGCGGCTAGCGGAAATATGCCGGTAGCGATGGTGAGGAGCAGGCGAGGACGGCTGTGCATTATTGGCCTCCGGGTTTCTTGAAATCGCGGAACAACTCGTGGCAGGACGTACAGGTTGCCGAAATGGCTTCCAACGTGGTTGGAATCGCGTCGATCTGCAAGGTTTGCGCTTGGGATTTGAGTTGCCCGGCCTGGATCAGCAGTTTATCCGCCAGCGAAGCGAAGACTTTTTGTTCGTCCGATTCAAGATGCAGGTTCGGCATGGCTAGACGCATCGCCGCCAGAGCGTGCTCGACGCCTTCCGCCGCTTGTTGCACGCGAGAGAGGGCTTCGCGGCGTTGGTTGTCCATCTCGTGCTCGGTCAAATTGCGTTCGTACATCAAGTTATGCATGCGCTGCATCGACTGCCGCAGGTCTTGGCTGTCGATGGCGTGTAGGGCCGGTTTGCCGGTGTCGATCAATTTTGGCGGCGCCGGTCGCTGTCCGCCGCTACCGCAGGCTGTCAACGCCAAGGCGAGCAGCGCGTTTGCCGCGTAACGCCGGGACGACGCCCGCGCTCGCGATCGTGCTGATGGCGCCACGGCAAACGCGGTGCCCAGGGCTGGCGGTACCGTGAAAGCGGTTGCATTCAGCTTGGCGAGGGTGGGCAATGGCATGTGGAATGTCTCCTGGTATGGATGGCGGGCTCGGTTTGAAAGCCGCCGGAGTAAGCCGGTCTTCCGGCCTGTCGGTCAGGCGTAGAAGGGGCTTGATCGGTAATTCCATAAGTGTAGAACGGAATTTGCCGCAAATCGGCTGGCGCTGGAAACGTCGCCGAACGTAGGGTTGCCAAAGGCGGCCTGTCGGCTGGTATCTAAGCCTCCGCCAAGCCTACGCGAGTGGGGATGCTTGTGGCTGACGATTCGATGATTCGCGGTCTCGAGGCTGGACTCGGAGGGGCGTTTGAAAGTCCCCGGAATGGTCATACGCTAGTATCCGGAGGTTGTTTTAGCGGAGCGGATGGGTGTTGAGTCCGAGCTGTCGATGGTTATCAAACCGGGCTCTAGCCCGCTTTACCAGGTCTGCGTGTTGGTGAGACCGTCGCGAGCACGTGATGGAATCGAACGATGGCCCGCCGCGGGATGGGCGGCGGGCAGTAGTCCAGCGTTGACGGTTAGGCTGGATTAAGCGTTTGGTCGTTTAAAAGTGCTGAAATTGGTGCAAATCCACGGTGCCGCTCGCGGCGTGTTCGGGGAGGTCGCGCGGCATGCTCGATTTGCGATGTTCCGGCGCGCGTACTGGGTTAATTTGTCCGGCGGCGCGGGCAATTTTGAAAAAACTCATCAGATTTTGCAGTTGTAAGGATTGGCTGGTCATCTCCTCGGCGGTGGAGGCCAGCTCCTCGCTGGCGGAGGCGTTCTGTTGGGTGATTTGGTTCATCTGATTCATCGCGGTATTGACTTGGCTAACGCCGGCCGATTGTTCCTGCGAGGCGGCGGCGATTTCCTGCACCAAATCGGAGGTTTTGGCGATGCTGGGTACAATGGAATCCAGCAGCTTACCGGCACTTTCCGCGGTATTGACGCTGGTTTCGGCGAGCTTGCCGATTTCCTGGGCCGCGATCTGACTTCGTTCCGCCAGTTTGCGTACTTCGGCGGCGACCACCGCGAAGCCCTTACCGTGGTCTCCGGCCCGGGCCGCTTCGATGGCGGCATTCAGCGCCAGCATGTTGGTTTGGTAGGCAATGTCGTCGATGATGCCGATTTTACTGGCGATGTCTCGCATGGCCACGACGGTTTGCTTGACCGCCTCGCCGCCCTCGTTGGCTTCTTGCGAGGCCTTGGTGGCCATGCCGTCGGTGACCTTGGCGTTATCGGCATTCTGATTGATGCTGGACGCCATTTGTTCGATGCTGGCGCAGGTTTCCTCGACGCTGGCGGCTTGTTCGCTGGACGCTTGCGACAGCGACTGCGACGTGGCGCTGACTTGCTTGGACGCGGTACCCAGTTGTTCGGCGGCGGCGACCACTTCGGCGATGGTTTGCGACAATTTTGTGATGGTGTTGTTGACGGTATCCTTGAATTCGCCCAATTGACCTTGGTAATCGCCTTTGACCGGACGAGTCAGGTCGCCTTGTTCGACCAGCCGCAGCACCTCGACGACTTCGTTGATCGGCAGGATGACGCCGTCCAAGGTTTGGTTGACGCCCTCGACGATTTTACGGAAATCGCCTTGGTGCTGGGTGGCGTCGGCGCGGGTGGCTAAACGGCCTTCGACGGCGGCTTGCGACAGTTTGTTGGCATCCGCGACTAAGGCGTTCACGGCGTCTATGCAGGTGTTCAGGTTGTTTTTCAGAATGTTGAAATCGCCGTGATAGGTGTCGGTGATTTTGGCCGGGATATTACCCTTGGCGATGTTATCGACGTAGTCGGCGGCGACGTTGAGCGGGCCGATTACCGCGTCCAGCGTGTCGTTGACCCCTTCGACGATCTTGCGGAAATCGCCTTGGTGCTGGGTGGCGTCGGCGCGGGTGGCCAAACGGCCTTCGACGGCGGCTTGAGATAGCTTGTTGGCGTCGGTGACCAGCGCCTGAATGTTGTGCTTGAGTAGCATCAGCCACTCGTGTATTTGATCGTCGCTGGAGGCTTTCGCCATTTCCGCGCTCATGTCGCCGTTCGCCAGTTTAGTGACGTAGGCGATCAGATCGGACAGCCAGGCATGCACGCCGTTGACGGCTTGTTTCATTTTGTCGTGGTCGCCCTTGCAAGCGATCTCGACGCGTTGGCGCAGGTCGCCGCCGCGAATCAGGCTAAGAACGCGGTTGCCTTCGCCGATCGGGATCAAAATGGCATCCAAGATTTGGTTGATGCCTTGCACCAGTTTATTGAAGTCGCCTTTATGCCGGCCGGCATCGGCGCGCGCGTCCAATCGGCCTTCGGCGGCGGCGCTGATCAGCGTATTGGTGTCCGCCATCACCGCTTTCAGATTGCCGCGCACCAGTTCTATCGTGTCGTTGATAAACGCTTTCTTGCCGGGTAGTTTCTCCATCGGGGCGTCGAAATCGCCTTCGCCGAAGGCCTTAAACACCGCCATCGCTTTCTTCTTGACGGCGATATGGCCCGATACCATGTCGTTGACGCCTTGCGCCATTTGTCGAAAGCTGCCTTGAAAGCGTTGGCTGTCGACGACCGCGTCGATATTGCCTTGCTCGTGTTCGGCGGCCATCCGGTTCATGTCGGCCAGCAGGGATTTAATCGTGTCGCTCATATGTTTCATCGCAGCCATGACGCTGGTGGTATCGGTGGCGTCAATCCGAATCTCGCCGCTCAGATCGCCGACGGCTATCCTGCCCGCCAATCGAGCGACTTCGTCCGGTTCGCCGCCCAATTGGCGGCTCAGTTTGCGGGTCACAAACCAGCCTAATAGTGCGATCGTCGCCAACGCCAGTAGTGCGATGACCGCTAGCCATATCGAGGCGTGGGCTTTGATGTCCTTGGCTTGGCCGGCACTTTGTTCGGCCAGATTGCCGTTATATTGGCCTTGCTGTTCGAGTGCATCTTGGAGCGTCGCGCTTAGCGGAGTCATTTGCTCCAGCGCCGCTAGCGCTTGGTCCTTACGGTTTTGCTTGGACAGCGCCAGGACGGTCTCGACGCCGGCCCGGTATTTTTCGAAGGCCGCGAGGTTAGCGGTGTACAGGCGCTTGTCCTCGGCGTCGGATACCAGAGCGTCGTACTGCTTCAGACTGGTTTCGAATGCGCTGAGTGCCTCGGTTATCGATTGATTTAATTCGTCGATCTTGTCCGGATCGGTATTCGATACGTGCCGATAAAGTCTGGCTCGAACTTGACCGAAGGTTTTGAATTGGCGATTCAGCGCAATCAGCGAGGGCACGCTATTGGCGTTGGCGTAGTTGGCGGCCGTAAAGACACTATCCAATTGTTGATAACTGACCCCCGCCAGACTGGACAGGCCTAGTAAAGCGATTCCGATCAAAAGCGACATGCGTTGTACGATGGACATGTGGACCTCCCGATGTTGAGCTTCCCTGACTTGATTCGGCCGGCCGTTCCATGACGGACCCCGTGTTCTTTGAGCCTGCTGGACCGAGGTCGCCGGATAGCTTGTCGGGTGCGGCATTTTAGAATGCCTTGTTTTGCGCTAAATATCTATAGCCTATTATCATGCGCTATGCCATGGGGTTCAAAAAAATAATCTTTTTACGCGTTAGCTAAAGCGCGGTGAGTTAGCGAGCTACTCATTGCCGAGCGCTCCACGTGGTGCAGCGAAAGTGCGGCGTTTGCTCGGAGTAACTAGTTTCGTTAATGAAAAAAACTAATTGTTTTACATGTGGTTGATGAAAAAATTGGGTTGCCGGTGTCCTCGGTATTTGAGTGAGTCCAGCGTTGGGCTATTGTCGTTTCCGGCGAATGTATTCGATGCTGAGGAATTTGAGGCCAGCGTTAAATCTACGCGGTATAGTTTGCTGTTATGTTTGGCGATGGAGTTGATAAATTAGACGCCGACTATCGATTAGGGGCGTCTGAGGTGTAGCGAAGACCCTCGGAGATACGAGGCCGCGAGCGCGCTTGGCGATTAGCTGCGCGGAGCTGCCGGTCGAACGATTTTGAAACCGCCGCTGGGGATCGTCTCGGAAAAGTAAGTCAGTGCGTGGGGGGCGGCGTTAGCCGCGATCATGGGCGGCTCCTACAACGGCATGTCCGCACGTTGTGCCTCACGACATTCATCGTAAGGTGATTAATCTAGCGGAGGGGGGCTTTTACCCCGGCTTTTCGTGCCGGGGTAAAAACAGCGCATTGTAACGGCGTTTTACTTATTCGCGGGCGAACCTAGAACCGTTCGAATTGATGCAGATTCAAATCCAGGTGGGTCGGGTCGTTCGGGTTGGTGGGTGCGTGTTTGATCTTGGCTTGGGTTGTATGAGCGGTTCGGCGTTGCCCGCCGCCGGTGTTGCCCGTCGCGCCGCTGATCTTGAAGAAACTCATCAAGCCCTGCAATTGCTCGGCCTGACCGGTCATTTCCTCGGCGGTGGAAGCCAATTCTTCACTGGCGGCGGCATTTTGCTGGGTGATTTGGTTCATCTGATTCATCGCGGTATTGACTTGGCTGACGCCGGCCGACTGTTCCTGGGAAGCGGCAGCGATTTCCTGCACCAGATCGGAGGTTTTGGCGATGCTGGGCACGATGGCGTCCAGCAAGCGGCCGGCGCTTTCGGCGGTGCTGACGCTGGTTTCGGCCAATTGGCCGATTTCCTGGGCGGCGATCTGACTGCGCTCGGCCAGTTTGCGTACCTCGGCGGCCACCACCGCGAAGCCCTTGCCGTGGTCGCCGGCCCTGGCGGCCTCGATCGCGGCGTTCAAAGCCAGCATATTGGTTTGATAGGCGATGTCGTCGATGATGCCGATTTTGCCGGCGATGCTTTTCATCGCCTCGACGGTTTGCTTGACGGCGGCGCCGCCCTCGACCGCTTCCTGCGAGGCTTTGGTGGCCATGCCGTCGGTGACCTTGGCGTTTTCGGCGTTCTGGCCGATGCTGGCGGCCATTTCCTCGATGCTGGCGCTGGTTTCCTCGACGCCCGCGGCTTGTTCGCTGGCGGCTTGCGACAAGGCTTGCGAGGTGGACTGGATTTGTTCGGAGGCGTTGCCTAACTGATTGGCGGCCGAAACCACTTCGGCGATGGTTTGCGATAGTTTGGCCAGCGTGTTGTTGACGGTGTCCTTGAATTCGCCGAGTTGACCGCGATAGTTGCCTTTCACGGCGCGGGTCAGATCGCCTTGTTCGACCAAGGTTAGTACTTCGATGGCTTCGTTAACCGGCAGTACGATGCCGTCGATGATGTCGTTGATGCCTTGAACCAACCTGCGGAAGTCGCCTTGGTGCTTGGCGGCGTCGGCGCGGACGTCCAGGCGGCCCTCGGCGGCGGCTTTGATCAGGGTATCGGTATCGGCGATGACCGCGCGCAAATTGGCGCGGATTTTATCGATGGCGTTATTGATAAAGATCAGTTTGCCGGGAAGTTTTTCAATATCGGCATCCAGGTTGCCTTGGCCGAATTGCTCGAAGCAGGCGATGGCTTTTTGATTGACGGCGATATGGGCGCCGACCATGTCGTTGACGCCTTTAGCCATCGTCGCGAATTCGCCTTGGAATTTGCCGGTATCGATCTTGAAATCGATTTCGCCGGCGTCGTGCTGCCCGGCCATACGGTTCATGTCGGCGATAAAACTTTTCAGATTGCCGCGAACTAGATCTATGGCTTCGTTGATAAACACCTTTTTGCCCGGCAGTTTTTCGATGTCGGCGTCGAAGTTGCCGTTACCGAAGGCCATGAACACGCCAATGGCTTTTTTCTTGACGCCGATGTGGGCGCCGACCATATCGTTGACGCCTTGCGCCATGGTTCTAAAACTGCCTTGAAACTTAGCGGCATCGACGACGGCGTCGATTTCGCCTTTGTCGTGCTCCTTGGACATGTGGTCCATGGCGGCGAGCAGCGTTTTGATGGTGTCGCTCATATGTTTCATCGCGGCCATCACGCTGGCGTTATCGCCGGCTTGTAACACGATGGTGCCGCTGAGATCGCCGACCGCGATTTGATTGGCCAGTCCGGCGACCGCGTCCGGTTCGCCGCCCAGTTGGCGCATCAAATTGCGGATGATCATCCAGCTCATCATCCCAACTAGCAGTGTGATCAGTACCGCGATGCCGACCGAAATATTAGTGGCGCTTTGCTGGATTCGGCTCGCTTCGAGCATCCCTTGGTCGGCCAATTGGGAGTTGTAATCCAACTCGGTTTGGATGGCGTCCTGCAGTTTTTTAACGGCCGGCATCAATTCTTCTCTGACGATCGTCTCGGCCTCCTTGGTGCGGTTTTGCCTAGAGAAATCGAAAACTTTTAGACGCGGAATATCG
The DNA here is from genome assembly GCF_001856095.1 of Methylomonas sp. LWB. Taxonomy (NCBI): domain Bacteria; kingdom Pseudomonadati; phylum Pseudomonadota; class Gammaproteobacteria; order Methylococcales; family Methylococcaceae; genus Methylomonas; species Methylomonas sp. LWB. The sequence goes on along the minus strand of NZ_MKMC01000035.1, from coordinate 5 downwards.
TATGC